>DAHO01000071.1:988-4840 GCA_002498455.1 Euryarchaeota archaeon UBA602 | reverse complement strand
CATGGACGCCTTAGATGCACTGTTGGTGGAACCCAGTGCATGGGCTCTTGTCAGTGCTGCAGTACTCATGGGTCTGGGCGAGGGTTTGAAGCCGGGCCCACTCAACACATTGGTCATCTCTGAAACCTTGCAACACGATTGGAAAGCCGGCATGAAAGTATCCTTGTCACCCCTGATTACCGATGCACCGATCATCATCTTGTCTGCATTCATGTGGTCTCAAGCGACCTCACTCGGTGGTGTTGAATCTATACTATACTTCGCGGGAGCGATTTTTCTAACGTGGCTTGGGGTCGATGGATTTCGCAGCACAGTTCCTGATTTTTCAGAGATTGAGAAGACAGATGCAGAGCATTCGCTTCGCCGAGGAATCATCACCAACTTGCTCAATCCCAACCCCTGGATGTTCTGGACCTTGGCTGGAGCCCCGTTCATGGTGGCGGCGTGGAATCAATCTGTCTGGATGCCATTCGCTTACGTAATCCCCTTTCTGGGCGTCTTGATTGGTGTGAAGATTCTGATTGCCTTCACCTTTGATCGTTCAAAGCAATGGATGAGTGACGGAGGTTTGCAGTGGGCCATTCGATTGAGTAGTTTGACTCTAGTGGTACTGGCAGGTATGTTCGCATTGCAGGGTTATTCCAGCATACCTTAAATTACGGAATCAGCAAAATTTACAATTTCAAACATCTATTTATATGCTAATCTCATTTTCTAAGTGCATGGACAGAAATCCATTTTTGAAGAAGCGAACCGCTGTAGTTGGTGGTGCTCTTGCTCTTGCAGCAATCACCGTACCTTCTGCAGCTGCACAAACAGCCGAAACAGTAGGTCTCGAAGCTACCGACTATGTGGGTATTTCCTTTTGGATTGCCACAGCAATGATGCTTGCAACGACCGTGTTCTTCTTGGTTGAGCGACAAAACGTTGCTGCCAAGTGGAAGACATCGATGACAGTCGCAGCTCTCGTGACAGGTATCGCATGGTACCACTACACCTACATGCGCCAGCACTGGGTCGACAACGGATCCAGTCCAATCGTGTATCGATACATCGATTGGTTGCTCACAGTCCCTCTACAGATTGCTGAGTTCTACCTCATTCTCGCAGCGATTGGTGTTGCGAGCGTTGTGATGTTCCGCAACCTAATGCTGGCCTCAGTCGTCATGCTCGTTGCCGGGTTCTTCGGTGAGACAGGTGCTTGGGATATCTTCGGAGGCGCAAGCACAGAAATTTGGTGGGCCATTGGAATGGCTGGATGGATTTACATCGTCTACGAGATTTTCAAGGGTTCAATCAACGATGCTGCCCAAAAGGCCAGCGAAAGCGTACAGTTCGCATTCAACTCAATGCGTTGGATCGTATTGGTTGGATGGGCCATTTACCCAATCGGTTACTTGATGGGCAATGACATGATTCCAGGATTTGGAGAAGGTGACATGAACATCATCTACAACCTAGCTGATTTGGTCAACAAGACCGCATTCGGTATGATGGTATGGTATGCAGCAACCATGGACACCAAGGCAGCTGCTGAAACTGAATAAACACAATAACACAAAACTGGATGGCCGGGGGGTCTCCTTCACACTCCTTCACACCCCCGGCCATTCAGAAACACCCTTCTTGAGACACATGCTGTTCAAACCCTTAAGCGATCAAAATGGGACCAAGACTCCCAGTTGGGCATCGAGGGTTTGGTTCCTTATCGTCATGTTTGGTACGGGAGCGTATGTCTGGTTGCAAGTCAGCCAAAATCCCGTAATATGGTCGCTATGTACACTTGTCGTAGCGACCTTGTTGCTAAATATAGGTTGGATAATTTCAGCAAAAATCTCTCACGGGAAGCCACCCAGTGTCCTTTTCGATTCGATCAATCATGATGAATCAACCAAGCAGTAGCAGACTCAATTGCATGATGGCAGCCCCAAACAAGGCACCTACAATCATGTATTTCGGTCGGTTTTGTGCCACGGCTTGAGGAATTAATTCTCGATAGCTCACGACGGTCATGATTCCACCAACAAAGGCCAAAGAACAACCGACCATGAATGGTGTAAGAAATGAACCGAGTACGAGCAAAGCAAACAAGGCACCCAATGGTTCGGTCAATCCTGTAATCATCGCAATCATCGTGGCTTTGAAACGCCCCCCATTCCCTGCTTGGATGGGTGCAGCCACAGCGACACCTTCGGGAATATTGTGTAGTGCAATCGCGGCCATCAACACGACACCATATTGTGCAGATTCTTGGACAGCAACTCCCATCGCCAAACCTTCAGGGAAATTGTGGATTGCCAAGGCAATCGCAGTTAAGATTCCAGATCGATAGAGTATTTTCTCTTCAGATAAAGTTCCTTCATCGTCTTCACCTCTAGATAAGATTTGATTGGCGATGTAAACCGTACCGACTCCAACTAGAAATGATGCAGAAATGGAGAGAAAACCAAATTCGAGTGCGTGTCCAAACCATAAATCAACCACTGAAATTAGAAGCATCACACCTGCAGCCATGGAGAGCAAGAATGCCATTAATTCAGCTGTGATTTCCTTCAGAATGAATACGATGAGCCCTCCAATTCCGGTTGCAAGTCCTGCCGCAAGAGCCAACATGAACGGGAATACCCAGGTGGACGATTCTCCTTCCAGTCCCTGAATTTGGATGAGCGGCCCTTCACCACTCAATCCAGATTGTGAAATGACAAAATGCAGAACCAATTCAGGTGCGACGGTGATTCCATCTGCATAAATTGCATCACCATCGTCAGTTGGTAAATGGTATTCGGGATATTTCCAACCATACAAACCGACAGTTGTGTATCCTGCAGAGTTAAACGCCCGATGATCACTTCCCCCTCCACCATCATTGACGATAACTTCAGCCGAATATCCATCCCAATCTCCATCGAGAACAATTTCTCTTGCGTCCCGCAAATCCTTGGCAAGTGAGTTGCTGGTTGTTTCGATTCCCAGTGTTCCCAATCCGATTGATGGATTCAGATTGGTTGAATCCAGATTGATGTACATGTCTAAGCCATTCAATTCATCAGAGTTTTGTTCGATGAAGGCCTGGCTTCCAAGGAGACCTAATTCCTCTCCTCCCCAAGTTGAAAATTGAATTGTAGAACCCAAATCGTGTTGCTTTAGTTGCGATGCAATTTCCAAAAGATGGGCAACCCCTATTGCATTGTCAACCGCCCCTGGGCCAAGATAGACTGAATCATGATGAGCTCCAATCATGATTTTTCCTTCACCGGAACCGGGCAATTCTCCAGTCACGACTCTTGCAGTCCGTGTGCCGACATGACTGCCTTCCCAAAAACCATCAAGAACAGCATATTTGGTATCATCTCCAGACGCTTTTTCGATTAAATCATGGAAGATATCTGCGGTTGATTGTGAGATGTAAATGAAGGGGATCAATGAGTCAGCATATACGCCACCATAGGCATCAGGAAAGGGAACAGTTTGGTTGTTTTCTTGGACGGTGACCGCTCGGAATGGAGGCTCTTCTACACCCGGTGTGTAAATCATCAACACACCTGCATTCATTTCAATTCCATCTCGATAGATTTCAGCCAATGGTCGCACTCCATCATATTCGATGATCACAGCCAAATCAGTCAAATCCTCCATCGATTGGAAATCTTCTTGTGAACCATTACCCAGCGTAATCAATTCATTGTCATGCTTGTGAATTGAACCAGAGTATCCAAAGAAACTGAATGTTTCAACATGATTTAATTCACCTGTGGACTCAAGTTGAACTCTTCCATTTCCGGCCGTACCGTCTGGCAACAGTGGTGCGTTCTGTGCACCTTGCTCCAATTGAGCATGCATCAGGATTTGGTG
>DAHO01000071.1:0-570 GCA_002498455.1 Euryarchaeota archaeon UBA602 | reverse complement strand
TACCGATCACGAATGTATTCTGCAGCTTGTAACTCAGCACTTGAACCGGTGACCCGAGGTCCAAATGCAATCAAGTTGTCGATATCATTCTGCATCGAATCTTCATCGGGGGCGAAGTGAATTTCTTCTTCTTCCAACAAAAATCCAAGGGAGAAACTGGAAACCAAAACAATGGCAGAAACGACACCAATAATGGTCAGCGATTGTTCGGACACAAATCCCACGGACGTGGCGAAATAGGGGTATTTGGTAAAGTTTAGGTACCCCTAAACTCATACCAAAAATCAATCCAAAATAAATACCAGTCTTTTGTCCGAGGTACATGCGAAGATTGCTAATCATGGCTTCATTGGTCGCCTGTGTGCTCTTTACCGCGTCCATTTTATCCCCCTCAAACATGATTCTTGATTCAGAAGGGAATCTCGATTGGACCAGTGCTCGTGATGATGATGATGATGAGTACTGCGAAGATACGTACGAGGGCGACCCGTCTGGATGCAGTTCAGATCCCCAGTGTGAGTGGGACGATGACGAATGCGATGAAATCGACGATGATGACGATGAGGACGA
>DAHO01000085.1 GCA_002498455.1 Euryarchaeota archaeon UBA602 | reverse complement strand
TCGCTCAACATCGGCCCCACTACGACCCGAAGAACGCCCATGTTCATCTGGATTGTAGGAAGTGTTCGTATTCGCAAATACCGTATCAAAATCCAAGTTTAGAGTGGACAGAGAATCTTCTGCATCTCTGAGTATACCTTCCTTGTCACCATCGATGTATGGCAAATAGAACGATACTTTCTCACTGTCCCAATTTCCTACCTCGAACGCGCGAGAAATTGCTTCATAGAATTCCGGCCTACAGTCTGGATAAATCGCATGGTCGCCACTATGAACACCCAATGCAATGACGACATCTGTTTCCTCTCTTAGGGCGACTGATAGCGCATATCCATAGAGAATTGATGCAAAAATGGCGTTGCGATTCGGAACAACGGTTTGTTTCATTTGTTCCTCTTCATAGTGACCTTCGGGTACGTCGTAACCTTCTGTAGTCAGTGCTGAATGAAATAGACTCATGGCTGAACTGAGATCCGCTATTCTGTGCTCCACTTCGATCCCATTGGCAGCAAGGTAAGCAATATTCGCTTTCGCCCGATCCAATTCTATACTGTGCTTTTGTCCATAATTGTATGACAAGCAACTGACTTTGTATCCATCTGCGAGTAGTCTCATCAGTAGTCCTGTGCTATCCATGCCCCCTGAAAGTGCCATGACTGCGCGCATTAGAGGACCCCCATCCATTTGTGTGTCTGCAGACTTAAGCGCCAACCAGGAGATTTTTTGACGATCTTTTCGACGACCTGAAACGACACTCCATTTTGCTCAACACTATCTGATTCAATGTAGCATGGTTGCAAAAATGAATGACTAAAGCCAGTTCGCAAATCATCGTACATGCTCAATTCTTGACCACAGTAAACAATCTTCAACTCATCTCCTGTTCGTTGTTTGATGGAGAGATTGGGATACAACTGGTCTTTTGGAGAAACGCAAATCCAATCGATAATCGGATCTACGGGTATGGTTCCATTTGTTTCTATTGACAAATTCATGCCCAGCGACTTGAGCGCACCCCCAATGGTTGCCAAATCCTGTATGGCGGGCTCTCCACCGGTGAAAATTACGCGATCGCAGTCGTAAGATTGAATTTCTTCAACAATGGATTCCAATGTTCGTTCTTCATATGTTAAAAAATCAGTATCACACCATTCGCAACGCAGGTTGCAATTCCCAAATCTAACAAAAACGTGGGGTATTCCTGCATGGAACCCCTCACCCTGAACCGAGTGAAAAATTTCAACGATCGGGTATGTAATCGTCATCTATACCACTCAATTTCGAATCAACTGCATCAACTCTGAACGCGCTTCGGCCTTGTCGAAAAAGACGCCACGCATGGCTGAAGTCGTCATCACCGCATTTTGTTTCTTTACGCCACGGCATTGCATACAACCGTGCGATGCCTCGACAATTACTGCACATCCAAGCGGTGAAAGGTGCTCTTCTAAATCATCAGCGACACCCTTGGTGATACGTTCCTGGTTTTGCAATCGACGGGCATGCATGTCAACGATTCGAGCCAACTTGCTGATTCCAACGATTCGATCAACTGGGATGTATCCAACATGAGCAATTCCCTTGAACGGTTGCAGATGATGTTCACAAGTACTGTGAAACTCGATATCCTTGAGGAGTACGATTCCATCATAGCCTTCACCGTTGAATGTTGAGTCTAAAATTTCGGCAGCTGATTCATCATAACCAGAAAATATTTCCCGCCACGAAGAAATGACACGATTTGGGGTATCAATCAGTCCTTCTCGCTGTGCTGTTCCTTCAATATATTCAAGCAATTTCTTTACTGCATCTTCAGCTTCACTTACTGTAACCATTCAATCCTCTCCAATCCTACCATGTCTAGCATCAATGACATCCAATTGATCGAGCAATTTTCTGCATGCCGTTCGTATGGCATCTGCAACACTGACAAATTTACCACCATCACCGACGTGCAGTTTTAGATCATCCAGCAGTTGCTGAGGGATATCTAGACTCACTTTGGGCATGATTCGCGGTCCAGAATCTTACATAAATAATATTCGTATAGTAATACCACGGTATTACGATAGTGATTCGACTAAATCTTCTCTGTTGAATTGTTTTGATGCCCACCCTATGGCTCCTACAGCGTAAAGCAACGAGGAAGATGCCCACATCACGATATGCAATGGATCGTAGATACCCATCAATGCCTCACGCATTGCAAGTGTTATGTTGAACACAGGCAAGATGAACCACCACAGTTCAATACCCTCCAGATTGACAAATTGCGCGAACAAAGTGGGTACAACAAACACGATAACCATGGGTCCCAGAATACTTCCTGCTTCACGGACACTATGAGCACGCACAGCAACGGCCAGTTCTATCGCTACAACGAAAATGGCAAAGAGGATGACACTGACCAATAGCAGTGCAAGGTCCCGAACGGAAATTGTCGGCAATTCTAGAGCGCCTGCTGTCAAGAAATTGACAGCGAAAAGCAGACCAATCATTTGGCCAAGCACGCTTGCACAAGCCACCACTGCTACAGCCAACCATTTGCCAAATAGCAATTCCGAACGTGCAGTTGGCGTGCATAACAGCGCTTCCATGGTTCCTCGTTCACGTTCACCTGCGGTCAGATCGATCGACGGTTGAATGGCTGCAGTTGTCGTCCACATGGCAACGACAAGGGGGATGAACATGGCGAGCCCCATTGCAGCAAGTTCACCGCCGCTAGCCACATCTGCTTTGTCTTCATCTCCATCCCAGTGAATGGGGTCAAACGCTTCTGAACGAGTCAAATTATTCTGTTGAAGTGTTCGATTAATGACATCCGATTCCCATGCTAAAACAGCTGTTAAGGTGCGCGTACG
>DAHO01000052.1:88204-90150 GCA_002498455.1 Euryarchaeota archaeon UBA602 | reverse complement strand
ATCGACAAGGACATGGACTACTACATCTACGATGTCGCACCAAGATTGGGTGGAGGAACCAATGTTCATGTCAATGTCGGCCACCCTTACGGCAACGCGACTTGGAGAAAACCCATGAGCAGTGGACGCCGAATTGCAATGGAAATTCGAAGAGCGGTCGAGCAAGATCGTCTAGATGAAGTCCTTACGTGAAATCACATGGGGACCAATTGCCCACTTAGCCCATGGATTAGCGCTAAACCACGCTCAGGAATACGAATTTGCCAAGCCGGCAAAAGAGCCAACCTTGGAGTCATTTCAGCACTTGAGGGGTCCAATTTCCACCAATGTAGAACACTACCTTGAACTTGATTTGGACCACTGGATTCTGTCACCACGTAATGGCGTCTTTCCTCACACCTTTTGGCCAAGTGAGGAGCGACTTGAGATTTTTCTGGCCAAACTTCGGGTTCTATGCGTTCTAGATTTGGGATGAAATCAAGTTTCTCCAGTGTATCCAACTGATGGATTTCACCTAAGAAAGGATCCTCAATCAACTCCCACCAACCTCGTTCTGCTGCATCTTGTGGACCCCGCAAAATGCCAGTCACCGTCCAGATCCTAGCACTCAACAATACAGGCCGATGCTCGGCATGTGTGAGAGATAATTTCTCTAGGATGGGTTCAATTTCAACTTGAGGGCGAAGTGCTGCCGGCCCCATTTCAGCATCTACAGGTGTCGAATGAGGTATATCCTCAACCTCCGTTGGAGTCAAATTTGAGGGGACGGTTGCATTGAGATCCCCATTAAGAACAGCGTTACCGAGCCATTGTGCAAATCGATTTGGGCCCCAGACTTCGTATTCAATACCCAAACGAGTAGGATTTTTTTCCAACTGAAGTGGGCGTTCAGATAGTAACCAATGCTTTCCATTTGGAGCATCAACCAACCAGCGTTCAATTTCCAAATTGTCCAGTGGGGCCCACCCATCATGAGCATGCCAAACGTGAGTCCCTATTGCCAACACAGGACTACTTTGCATCACTGGTGGCCGATTGAGGACACCCAAGAGGTTGATTCCCGGACAGGGGACATGTGAGGGAGGGGGGGAAAGGGTCGCACCGAGTTGCTTGAGCAAATCGCGAATCAACGATTCCATTATCGCCTTCGGCGACTCTACCGCCCTTGAACACTCCGTCAGTTACCTGCGAACAGGGCCTGATTTCGGGATCAATCTAGATTCGGGGGCAAATTCAGCAACTCACTGCCACCCTCGCCACGCACACAGATGGTGCTGACTGGGAACGGTTTAGCACAGGCTGAACCCAACTCACGATTGACCAAATCAGTTCGATGCATGGGCACATCAGGGTGACGCGCACGTAGATCGTCGATGTAGTCTTGCGGACAGTTTGCGGCAAAAATCAGCATCTTCGCCTGGCCATTGGCGCAGGCATTGGATGCTTGATTCTGACCGAAAGTAAGGTCACCGGTTTTGATTGCAGTTTTCAATTGTCTACTTAGGTCCATTCTTTTTCCTCCATTCTCCACTATTGCTTCTCATGGTTGATACTTATTCGTGCTCAGGGATGTAGAACAACTCGACACTTCCAGTTCCAAGAGCGATGGGTTGTCCTACGATGATATTCTCAGCGACACCCGTCAGGTTGTCACGCTCACCAATAATTCCTGCCTGTAGCAGGTGATTCACTGTGACTTCGAAAGCGGCTCTTGCAAGGATACTGTGCTTGGTACCCGAGACACCGTGTCGGCCAATGGCACGAACTTCACCTTCACTCGTCATGACGTCAGCGACCAACAGAAGGTGGCGAGAGTCGACATCAAGGCGTGCACCTTCAAGTGTCAAAATCATCTCATTGATGATTGCCTGTCGAGCAGCTTCAATGCCGAGGTAATCGTGGATTTCCATGATGTTGTTTGTGTAGGTACGACTTCGGTCGACACC
>DAHO01000052.1:25526-87802 GCA_002498455.1 Euryarchaeota archaeon UBA602 | reverse complement strand
GGTCTTTCTGAACGTTAGCACGCTCAATGTCCTTCACACCTTTGAGTCTGAGAGTTTTGATCTTCTCTTCAAGTTGCAACAATTCGGTATAAGTGGGTGGATTGGTATCAATATCCTTCAAATCATCCTGCTTTGCAACACCAGGGACGATCTTCAGTACCTTGGGTTTGGCCTCGGAACCATCCTCGACGGCGATGAATAGGCGCAGTGCTCGCGACAACTTGTCACGGACTTCTGCACCGGTCATATTCTTCAACTTGAGATGCGAATTATTCAATTTGAGCATGATGTATCGCTGTGCGACCTCAACATCAATATCTGCAATATCTTGAGTTGTTGTTGTCTCAAGGGAGGCTGCAAGTTTTTGCACTGCAACTTCATTGCTAGCCAAAGGCTTGCCCTTAGAATCCAATTCTTCAACATAGATATTCATGGTTGGTGTATCAGGAGTCTTACGTGCATCTACAATTTCGATAATTCGGGGCAAACCTTGAGTCACGTTGACCGTCGCCACACCTGCATAGTGGAATGTTCGCATGGTCATCTGTGTACCGGGCTCGCCGATCGATTGTGCAGTAACGATTCCAACCGCTTCAAAGGGGTCGACGCTCGCACGTTTGACTTCAGTACCTGCAGCGGAAACGATTTTCTTTGCTTGGGCAGGAGTTAACTTTGCTTTCCCTCGAGAGCGAACACCTTCAGCGAGGTTTTCCATTAAACGGTCAGTCAAGTGTATACCTTCAGATTCTGACGCCTTTGCCAAAGCCTGGAAAATAGGATCGTCATCGTTGATGTCTCTTCGAATATGAATCATCTTAGCATCCATATCGTAAGCCTGTAGCGAAAGGTCTCGCTGTGTCCCACGTCGAATCGCCTTCCGGCGTCGAACGACAGTGGTGGTTGCCGAACCTGAATCCGAACCACCAGATTTACCGAATTGGACCAAAGTGTTGTGAATGGCTGTAGCTTCATCGGAGGCCAACCCACAAATTTGAGCGATTTCACCGGGTGTCAAAATTTTCACATCATCCCATTTGCGATCGTCTGCAAGTTTGTGAGAGAATTCTTCTTGCACACCCATGTCCATGAGCTTCTTCTTGGTTGCCGACTTTACGACCATCAGTTACCACCTCCGAGTACATCATCCAGAATTTGCTCGACATTGACGGGTTTACCCTTCAATGAGCGGCAAGGATCAATTCCATCTTCACCGAACTGGAACTGAATGATCCTGTTTGCGGTGTTGCGTACAGATTGTTGACCATCATTCCACACCTTGAGATCATCCATCGCATTGATGAGACGACGCTGCATGTAACCGGATTTGCTGGTTCGAACAGCGGTATCGACCAACGATTCACGACCTGAGACCGAGAGCATGAAGAACTCTGTAGGCTCCAAGCCTCTCTTGAAGGACGAGGCAACGAATCCTTTCTCCTTCGCACCTTTTACTCCTCGCTGGAAGTGAGACAAAACCCGGTCATTGTAACCACGCTCAAGACGCTTTCCACGAACCTTTGGTTGACCAATTGAACCAGCCATCATAGCCAAGTTGTCCATGGAACCACGAGCACCAGATACGGCCATCATCACAGCAGGGTTATCATCTGCAAGGTGTTCCTTCGCAATGTTACCCGTCTCAGCTTTACACTGATCTAGGATTTGGAGAATATTTTCTTCCAATGTTTCCAACGGTGTCCGACCAGGACGCGTCTCATACTTACGGCCATCTGAGCCGAACTTCTCAAGTTCGGCATCGACCGCTTGACTGGCTTCAGCATTTCGAAGAGCAATCAACTCACGAGCCTCAGCCGGCAAATCTTCATCATCAATGCCTGTGGTAAAGCCCAATGCTGTGCAAATCCCAATCGTCAATTTTGTCATATCGTTGAGGAACTTCGCACCGGTAGCAGTACCATGTGTTTGAACAACTGCATCCAATAGACGACCATCTTCAGCACCAATGGCCCGCTTATCGAGAGTCCCACTTAGGACACGCCCACCTTCAATCGACACCTCATCTTGGCTTCGACTGGTGTATCTCAAACTGAATCCATCGGGGATAATCAGACTGAACAACTCGCGCCCATAATATCCAACGACACCATCGACAACGCTCTCATCTGGCAGTTCACCAGACCAGCCGATTTGACCCAGCACATCTAGTGCAATGGGTTTGGGGACGAATGGGTTGTTGTTACTGAGCAAGTATGCCCCAGAGATGTGATCGTGAATTCCTCCGATGACTGAACCACCATATCGAGGTGTGATAATGTGTTCTTGAACACGCATCAGAATCTTCGCTTCAGCTCTAGCTTCTTCAGACTGAATTACGTGGAGGTTCATTTCGTCACCATCAAAATCAGCATTGTACGGTGTACAGACAGCCAGATTGAATCGGAATGTCTTGCCTTGCATGACACGGACTTCGTGAACCATCATCGACATTCGGTGCAGTGAAGGCTGACGGTTGAAGATTGCAACGTCGCCATCGATTAAGTGTCTCTCGACAATCATACCTGGGCGAGGATTGCCCTCCAAATCCACTGTCGATAGTCGGTCCTCTACCTTAGTCCGAGTTTCTTCATCAATCATCGGACTTCCACAGTGTGGGCAAATACATTCAAGTTCAGCAGGGAATGGTACACCCGGATTTTCACGCTCAAAGACCCAGCGTTCATGGATGATTGCCCTAGGGTCGCCTGCAGGTAGGGGCTTTCCATTGGAATCCTCGCCACGGAGGTTGCAAAGTGTGGCTTCAAGGTTTGGGACCCATTTACTCTGAGTTTCGCCATCCACGCGCGAGATTTCTTCCTCAATCTCCAATCCCGGGAGGAAGTTCGGCGCAGGTAGCACTTCATTGAGATCAGGACGTAGGCCTGGGTAAGGCTCTCCACGCTCAACATCACCAGAGTGGCACTCGGGATTGTGGCATCTGAATCCCGCATTCATGAACTTGGTTCTGTCAGTGATTCGAATTCGATGCCCAGTTCCGCGAATAATGTAGTTGACACCTGGGTGAATATCGGGGCCTCGCAAAATCATCTGACGCAACTGTTCTCGGTTTCGTCCCGTAGCACGAATGGGCACAGTCAATTCCTTAGCGGACTGAACAGGGACACCAACCGCATTGATGCCTAGATTTGGATCAGGGCTAATCACTGTTCGAGCACAAAAGTTTACACGCTTACCAGACAAGTTACTACGGAAACGCCCTTCCTTACCTTTGAGACGCTGGGTTAAGGTCTTGAGTGGGCGACCTGAACGATGGCGAGCCGGTGGAATTCCCGCGGTTTGGTTATCGAAGTATGTTGTAATGTGGTATTGTAGAAGTTCCCACAAGTCCTCAACAATCAATTGTGGTGCACCGGCGTCACGGTTCTCTCGCAAGCGCTGATTGATTCGCAAAACGTCAACTAGCTTGTGGGTCAGGTCATCCTCACTTCGGTCACCACTGTCCAATGTAATGGATGGTCGGACCGTAATCGGAGGAACCGGTAGTACACGCATGATTGTCCATTCTGGACGGCTAGCATTGTAATCCATTCCAATGAAAATCAAATCTTCATCTGGAATTCGCTCCAACCATTCACGGATGTCTCGAGCATTCAATTTGTGCTCACCTTTGTCCATCTTCTTTTCTTTGAAGGTAGTTGGCTTATCGAGAACAATCTTACCTTGCTCTGCACCACAGTGCATACAGACTGCACGCTTGGCTCCAGAGCAAATTTTTGTGATTTCCTTGATAATCTTCTTGAATTCCGTTGAACCGACACCGTGCTTTTGGATTACATCGTAAACACGAGTACGATAGTAATCCTGCTCAGACTTCTCAGGATCAATTGGATGTGTACCTTCTCGCTCGTGCAATAGCACACGACTGCAAGTGTTGCAAGTAGATTTGAGAGCGGTCTTCAGCAAAGCGGTGAACCCGATGTGTACAACTGGCAATTCCAGTTGGATATGCCCAAAGTGGCTGGGACATTGATCGTGCTTGTTTCCACAGGTTTCACATCGTACACCAGGTTCGATGACACCCATGCGGGAATCCATCAAACCTTGGCGATATGCATGACCATCGTCTTTGTAGGTGTCTGCGGTCTTCACTTCAACCGCAGACATCTTTCTGATTTCATTCGGATCCATCAAACTGAATTTGATGGAAGCGATTCGCTTCGGGATTGTTGCTACGTCTCGACTCATTTTCGGTCCTCCAGTTCAAGTCTCATGGCCACTCCAAGTGATTTCATTTCATCCAAGAGCAGTTTGAATGCATACGAAGTGGATACAGGGAAAACCTCTGCCTTGTCACCGTGTACCGGACTGACATAACATCGCTTCCGCCAGTCCCAGTAAGCAATATGGCCACTTTCAGCACAGACAAACAATTCCCATCCGTCAGACTCGTCAAGCAGTCGATCTTTGATGACCATGGATGCACCGTGGGCAATCAGACAGTCACGCTCCATTTCGCCGAATCGAAGACCACCTTGGCGTGCACGGCCTTCAGTTGGTTGCCGAGTCAAAATCTGCACACGTCCTCGACTTCGAGCGTGAATCTTCCCACTGACCATGTGATGCAACTTCTGGTAGTAAATCACACCTACGAAAATCTTGGCGGCGAATTCTTCACCCGTTTCTCCGTTGACCATCGATTCGCGACCCGTGTGTGCAAATCCATGGCGGAGTAGACCCTCTCGGAGGCTGTCTTCCTTTTCTCCACTGAAAGCAGTACCGTCAATGAGACGACCTTCCATTGCGCCGACTTTGCCGCCAATCATCTCAAGGATGTGGGCCACAGTCATTCTAGATGGAATCGCATGGGGGTTGATGAGGAGATCGGGGATTACTCCATCAACAGTAAATGGCATGTCTTCAGGATCGACCAAGCGCCCAATCACACCCTTCTGTCCGTGACGACTGGCAAATTTATCACCCAATTCTGGGATTCGATTGGTTCGCAAGGTGATTCTGACAAGACGACCTGAGTCCAGTGATTCTGTAACAAACACGTTGTCGACGAATCCACCTTCGCCATGCCGAACATTCATACTCGATTCTCGGCGTTCTTGGGCCTGTAAGAATGCACCATGTGATTCTTCCAAGAACCGTGGAGGGCTGGTTTTGCCAACCAATACCTGTGGAACGCGATCACGGTCTTCGGGCTTGCTACTGATTTCGGTTTCAGGTGTGGGCAAACCATCACTCTCCAGATGAGCGTAAGCCTCGGGAGATTTCAGACCCTTGACTTCATCAAGTCCTGAGCCAGGAATTTCGATTTCATCGACTTGACCGCCGGGGAACCGCTTTCTTTCTGCATTGTATGTACGAATGAATGTTGAGCGACCCAATGCTCTTTCGACACTGCCACGGTTCATGATGACTGCATCCTGCATGTTGTAACCGTGGTGACTCAGAATCGCGACAACGAAGTTTTGACCCGCTGGCCGACGAATGAAATTGGTTGCATCCATCGCGCGAGTGCCCGTCATGGAGTTCTGGGTGTAATGCAGAATATGTTGACGTGTATCAGGTCGTAGACGACCATTTGCAGATGGCAGTCCCAAAGATTGCTTGACCATCGCGGTACCACCTGTAACACGTGGAGTTGAGTTGTGCTCTGGATACGGCACCAGTGAAGCGCAGACACCGAGAATCAACTGTGGGTCAATTTCTACGTGTGTGAAAATGAGGACATCGCCCGTCTTCTTTTCCTTTCGACGTAGCTTATCCAAATCTTCCTGATAATAGTTCAACGGAACGCTGAATTTCTCTTCGACAATTTCACCGTTGGGCATAATCACTTCCGCGCTTAGTTTGGCTTTCGAAATACCTTCTTCACCCATATTCAACCATTGAACCTTGGCTGGATTGATTGGACGGCCGTGCTTCGGACTGATGTGTGGTAGGTCGAAAGGACGAGGAGCTACCAAGAGATCTTCCTCCTCCTCAGCATCGACCCATTCGACAACACCTTCATTGACCAGGTCCTTGAAAGAAATTGTACGATCTTTCAAACCGTCTAGATATTCCTTGGATAGGACCATACTTCCACCATCCAATACCAAGAGAGGACGCAGGATTCGACCCTTGTCAGTATTGATGAAAATATCACGGTTAACCGCATCATGCCGGATACTGACTTCCGGACGAATCCGACCGCTTCGACGGCGACGCTTGAAGTGCTCAACCAGCTTGTGAGGATTCATGTGCAATCCGAAGATATCACCATTTACGTGTACTCGGGCACCTTCTGCCCAACCAACGGGGTTCGGATCTACATCGGCTTCTGCAAGAAGAGCCTTGACCTCTTCCTCGCTGACTGCCTCTGAAATGTCAACCATTTGTGCTGCGTTCTTCACAAGACCACAATTCTGTCCTTCCGGTGTCTCGTTGGGGCAGAGACGACCCCATTGGGTGGGGTGCAAATCACGGGCCTCGAAGTGAGGTTGGCTGCGGACCAGAGGGCTGGTAACCCTGCGCATGTGCGATAGAGCCGCAAGGAAGGAGGTTCGGTCAAGAAGTTGGCTTACCCCACTTCTGCCACCGACCCAATTCCCAGTTGCAAGTGCGTGCATGACCTTTGATGTCAACACGTCAGGACGTAGACAGGAGGTAATCTTGAGGTCTCGCTTGCGATTGTGGTGACGCTCAAGTTGGTACTTGAGATCGCGAGCCAACTGCTGCAGTGAGACGCGGAACAAATCCTCAATCAAGTCACCAGCCAGTCGGACACGCTTGTTTGCATAGTGATCCTTGTCGTTGGGTTCCTTGTTGTTGATTGCCATTTCAAGGACTTGTCGAACGATTCTACCTAGGAAAATGGCCTTCTTCTTTCGATTGTCGTCAGTGTTACCAAGGTGTGGGAGGAGTTCTTTGTCAAGCAAATTCTGGATTCGCTGTTCTCGATACTCTTTCTGCTGACCAGCGGCGAACTTCTTCTCCAACCACTGCATGGCTTCTTCTTGATTCTCAACATTATACTCTTCATTGTCTTTGACTTCGTTGAGGTTGGCAACGATGAACTTGAATGTCTCTGTTGGCCCTGCAATCGCCTGGAAAATCTCCTGATCGTTGTCAATGCCTAATGCACGCATCAACAATACTACAGGGATGGCAGTCGTTCCCGCACTACTGATTTTAACCATCAGCATTCCATCCTTTCGCTTCTCAACGGTCAGTGGTTTTCGAACACCATCCTTTTGCGAGAAAATCTTGGCAACTTCGGTTTTTCTGGCATACCGCTTGTTCATCTCAACAGTGACACGGTTCGGTGCCAAATCTTCCATCGAAATGAGGACTCGTTCGGTTCCATTGATGATGAAATAACCACCTGGATCGTGGGGGTCCTCGCCTTTGCCCTCAAGCAAACGATGGTAGTGTTCTTTGTCTTCCTCACTTTGATTTGGGGACAAATTTCGATTGGCATCAATGTGTGCCGGGTTCAGATTGCAGCGGCGGCTGCGAACCATGATAGGGACGCTACCAATTTGCACTTTTTCTTCAACAATCGGTTGAGGAAGATCATCTCTGTGGATGGTAAAGTCAAGATAAATCGGTGACATGTAGGTTAACTTGCGCAATCGGCATTCCAATGGCAAGGAAGGGTGCTCAGAACCGTTTGCTTCACGGATGGTTGGTGGGCCCAAAGTCATGTTCTTCATTCGAACTTGAATATCATGGTCTAAGACGTCAAGTTTGATCAGACCCCCCTCGTCGTCATCGACGGTGTCCTCAGTTCCAATTCGAATGGTACGCACGATTTCTTCAAAGCGACTACTCTGTGAATCGACAGACGGTATGCAATCGTTGTAAGAAGCAAGTTGGTGATTGACCAAACTTCGTTCTCGGAAGTAACTCTCAATAATTTCCTTCATCACAATTCCTCCTTAGTTTTCCTCCACAATCAGCCTGTAAGCTGTTGTTGTTCCCGAAGATAAACTGTAGCGTTCAACTTTTACAACGCGATTGGTCAGCCATCCTGCAGGCAATTCATCGTTCTCGGTTTCCGCCATTTCCTTCAGAACTTGGACAGCTGGATCTGTAATCAAAATCTTGGGGAGCAATTCTTTGGCCAATCGAGTGCCTTCGCCAGAAATATCCGGGACTTCAAGCCCCCAAGGCGACAACATCGTTGCTTCATCCTCGACGGGAACCAACTCATGGTGGGGTACCAAGCCATGATTCAGGACATTGAAGCGATCGGCACCTCTAGGGATGTCGTCGTCGTCTAGAGCTTTCTGTGAAATTGTAATTCGTCGGGAGCGAGTTCGCTTGCGAGTGCCTTGCTCTCGGATGATACCCATGATTTTCTCAATCTCAGGACTATCTGAATCGATTCCGATTTTATTTGCAACATCTTCAACACTCATCTGCTTGATGGCGTCCATGTTTGCATCATCGGCCAATTTGTGTGCATGCTCCTCTGAAACACCCAATTCAACCAAGCGTTTCTTCGTTGAACTCTTTACTACCAAAATTTCTGCCCCCGTTCTGCCCTTTCAGGCCGACTCGTAGCCAGCCAGAGAGCGGGCCTGAGGGGATTCGAACCCCTGGCCATCGGGTTAAAAGCCCGACGCTCTACCTAGCTAAGCTACAAGCCCTTGGCTATCTCTGGGCCACCCGCCGACCGGGGGGGTATTCAAAAGGGTTACGCCATGGAATATGCCTACGGAAATCCATTCCATCCAGCCATCACAATCCCGCTTAGCAAATTTCGGTAGGCTAAATTCGAGATAAAGGTTTGGAGAATATACTTCAATTTCGACTCCCACCGACCCCCAATATACGAGGGAGTGCGGGGCTGTTGTCGATCGAACGTGAGGTTGAATATTCCAAGGGTAGTGGGCGCGTCATTACCTGGAAACCCTGTGGGCATGAAGACATTACATTGAGGATTGCACCTACGGTGTACCCTCCGAGAGAGGATTCGACATTGCTCGACCAGGTACTCGCCGAGCACGGTTCCGGGGAAGGAAAAGGGATGCTGGAAATTGGATGCGGCAGTGGTGCAATCTCAATCTCCTGCTCGCTTCGTGGTTGGAGGGTTAAGGCATGTGATATCAATCCCTTAGCAGTAGCCACAACCAAAGGAAATGCAAACGAATTGGGTTGTGAAATTTCAGTCTTTGAGGGAGGACCTGGAGATATTGATCAGTGGATGCCTTCGGAAAGTGTGGACTTAATTGCTTGGAATTTACCGTACCTGGACCCAGAACCAGGACAGAAATTAGGGCCGCTAGAAGATTCTGCAATGATTGATCAACAAGGTGACATTGCCTTATTGGATGCCCTCACGCAAAACCCCCATATTTTGAATCCCGGAGGTGTGATTTATCTCGTGCACAGTTCCAATCACGTGGGGACACGAATCCCCACAACCTGGAGAAGAGCAGGGTGGGCCACACGAAATATCTCGAAATTGGCCGTTGGAGACGAAATGCTAACTGCGATTGCTTGTTGGAGACCGTTTGAGCAGGGTGAGATTGTACGCCTAGATTCGTGCGAATCGACCAACGAAATCATTCTGGAAAAAAATACGGTCAATCAAGGCGATCTTGTCTCGACACGCAATCAAACCGCGGGACGAGGATATAGAAATCGCATGTGGGTTGGTTCCGAGCGCAATTTTATGGGTAGTTGGGCACTTCATAGAAAATCTATAGAGTGGGGCCCTGAGTTTATTCAATATGCAGCATCTCTCGCTGTAATCGATACGCTTTCGACCTTCATGAATCAGGGTTTACCTACGCACTCATGGACCCATACTTCAAAACTTGAAAAGCAGGGAGTCAGAGTCAAATGGCCCAACGACATATGGATCCGAAGGTCGGGAAATGTCGGCAAACTATGCGGAATTTTGGCCCAGGGTCGTAGCAAAGGCCAAGAAAACCGGATTGCCTTAGGAATCGGATTGAATCGGAATTCAGTCCCCGAAATCAGCGATTCAATCGGCTGGGATGTTCTGTTTGGAGTAGATGTTGAGAAATTGATTCCCGTCTTGCATGCATCGGTCGCCTCTATATTGGAATTTCATCCATTCATCAAGCCGCCCAAAAAGGAAGACATTCTGAGTGCTGTATTTGCCAACATGCGGTTGACATTATCTGAAGGCAGTCCAAGATCATTCGGAATTGATGCTGCAGGAGGTCTGTTAGGCATCAATCAAGTCCACCAAATGAGCGAAGATTGGGGATGGAAATGGGATTAAGCTGCATCCTCTTCCTGTTGCTTTCTCCAAATCCCCCAAATCAGAAGAACTGAGCCGAGGATTGCAGGTGCAAATTCATGCGGGATTGTACGGTTAACTGTAACTTCGAATGTGTACTGACCTTCGCCATCCAAAATCAATCGGTATTCCCCCGAATCCAATTTATCGTTCAAACTGACAGTGCTTTCAGATTCTCCGTTTGCAAGCAAATCGATTTCGACGGCATCGTCCAAGTCACCAGTCCAACTTTCCGCCCCATCATGTGAGACAATCCAAACTGACAAATCTTGGCACGATGAGGATGTGTTCGCATCTGAATCAGGACTGGAAATGCAAGCTGATTCGAACGTCAATCCCGCTTGTGACAGCCCAGTGTGCACCGTAAGAACTTCTTCTTTGCCATCGAGATTGTATGTATTTGGTTGGGTCCAAATCAAGATCACGACCGTTGAAATGAACAGTGTCGCACCAATCAAAACGGCCATGTCCCAAATGGGAACACTGGGGGCATCACCTCCGGCTCCCATGAATTGGCGAAGTTGGTTGGGCACATCAATTTGGCTATGTTAAATCCAGCAAAAAGACGTGTTTAAAATCTATAGTTAAATTAATCAAGACCCATTCTTTCCTTAACCAGCCGTATTTTACCCGAAGTTGTAACCGAATATATGTTGGACGCTGGATCAGCAAGATTCAATTTCCACTCGTCTAAATGTTCAAGGCGTACGTTTAGAATCGCCTTATCTCCTTCAAAGACGGTTAATTTCCACTCAATGGAAGGTGCGATGGCTTCAATCGCTTTCTCCAATTCATCTCGTGAGTTGCAATCTGAAACCTGAAGGCCAATCCAGCGCCTCTTGCCGCGTAGCGCCTTCGTCAATCGCTTCGCCATGGTAGCCCGACAGGCGTCGGACTTAACAGGCCTCGCACCGTCGCGGTGTTCGATGGATGAAGTGGATGAGCTGGACGAGACTCCGACCGTCACGGATGTTGTCAAAAATTTGCTCGATCCTTCTACACTACCACATGTCATCTTGATTGGTGTTTCAGGATTTATCCTTTACATGATTTCTTCATCGAGTTCCGATTCCTTATTTGCTCTCGGAATTGCAGGATTCATTGGGCTTTCTGTCGGGTATGCGTTGACCGCCTGGATGCAAGAAATGAATGTCATTCACAAATTCAGTCATTTCCAACCGTTGCCGGAAAAAACTACATTCCTCGAGAAAATCCTTCTGTACTTCATCCGGATCGTTTCCGCATGGATTTCCCCCTTAATGTTGGGATTAATCCCATTCACGTTGATTTCACTTTACCTCACCAGTGACTCTGGCAAAGATCAAGCCATATATTGGGGAATTGCAATTGCAGGGATGTTTGTGGTTTGGTCTTTTGCTCAAGGCCGAGCATTGTCGACCAGTTTGCGTATATTTGTTCAGGGACGTGCTGTAAAAATTGCCTCTATTGAGCGTAATTCGAAGCGATTCACTTCAACTTCAATCCACATGACAATCATCGGTGTTTTCGCCGCTGTCACTTACTGGATTCTCGTCTCGGGGGCGAACAGTACTGAAGAGATGAGTTTCATCGACATGTTAGGTGCAATCCTCTTCGCGTTGGTTGCTGTTGCAATCCAAGCTCTGCTTTTTTGGCGCACCACTGATGGCAGAATCGCCGATTCAAGACGCAAGGATACAGCTGCATTTGGATTCGCATGGGGTCTGTTCATGCAGTTGTTTGTGACTTGGCATTTGTTGAGTGCTTTACGGAGATTCATGTTCGAAGATTGGGGCCTGTTCCTCATCCTAGAGGAATTCATATTGATGATTATTACCGTCATCGCCGCGATTTGGAGTCTCGCCAAAGGGGCACATCAGCGTGGATTCAAGATGTTTAACGAAAAAAATGCAGTGTTTTGGGGCCTCTCCTTCGGCATGGCATACTCGGGATCAATCGCCATGATTTCGGTACTTGGTTCAAAGTTGACCGAGGGTGCAATCGGTACATTGGGCGTATCTACAACGATTGGCATTGGCCATTTGATTACTGCATTCACGATGTTGATGATCCACAGTTGGAGAATTGGGAGCCTAGAACAATGGTTGGATTCTGCTCGTCAAGAGTATTCAGTGATTGAGGCAGACGGTGAGCCAGATGAATCACAAGTCGATGGAACCGAAGATACACCTGAAGAACAAAATCTCGACACGGACATTGAATTGGTCGAAATTCCTGACCCTGTCCTTGAAGACGATGGGTTTGTTGAATAGGACTACTCTTTCGGTAAACCACTGACCACTGCCACCACACGCATCCTGTCACCCAATTCCGGCGATACCCTAGCGCCAATGATGACTTGAGCATCCGGTGACAAAACTTGAGTGAATGCGTTAGCGACACCCTCCACCTGTTTCAGTGTCATGTGGGGGCCCCCCTCAACTTGAAGCAAGCAGCCTTTTGCCCCATCAACAGATAGGGCCGCGAGTGGAGATGAGCGTGCACGTCGATAAAGTTCGTCGGCTTCGTCACAATGGCCCTCTGCGACCAGTAAAGTAGAGGCCCCTGTTTTTGAGACGATCGCGCGTAAATCCATCAAATCTAAGTTGATGAGACCAACCTTGGCCAAAGTTCGCATTAATCCTTCACACAACTCTTCGACCCATGCAGATCCTTGCTGCCAATCCACTCCTCTCTCTCGAGCCTGCCACGCCATACGATCTAGACTGAGTTCGACACACACATCGGAAACTGCTTTCAGACGTATCAATGCCTTTTCGGCGATTTTCTGGCGCTCAGATTGAGCCTCAAATGGCATTCCTGCGATTGCAATAACCATGCAACCGGACTGGGAGGCTTGTCGGGCGAATTCAATTGCAGCACCCGAGCCAGAGCCGCCACCGAGTCCAGTCAGAACCAGAACCAACTCGGCCTGCTCAAGAAAATGGGAAGCAATGGGTTGTAGAGAACGCATCCGAGCCTCAGCCAATTGAGGCATGCCTGCACAGCCTACCTCGGAGGGAGTGTCACCCAATAGCAAACAATTGGCGTGTCGAACGCCATCCATGGAGAAGTTATCTGCGTCAATAAGTGCCAAATCTACCCACTCAGAAACATGAGCTTGAGCCGCTTTTGCCCAAGTACAACCCAGTGTGCCCACACCGGCGATGAGCAGTTCACCCTCCTGCATAATGCCCGCTGGACAAGGGAGGACATGAGGATTGTTGACTAATCGCGACCAATGTATCTCGAATATCTTCGTCGAGCGTCCCTCGCCCATGCATTGTCTGGCTCGATTTCCAGCACCATATCATAATACTTCACTGCATCCTCAAATTCCGACAGATGCTTACCATATAGATAACCGAGATTGGATAGCACTGGAATACACCCTGGTGATTCTTCCAACATTGAGAGTAACAGGCGCTCGGCACCGGTCAAATCCATGCGTTCCATGAGGGCTTCAGCATCCTCTAAATTCGACAATTGCTCATCTGTGAGGTTGTACGTATTCTCCCAAGTTCGCTCTGACATGCCCCTGCGAGGAGTTTTAGGCTATTCAGGACTGCGGAGTAGTGCGTTGATTTAAGTAGTGAAAATTCGACTTACTGCGGGTGATTTTGATGTCACCAATAAGCAAGGTTTATGTTGGTCGTTCATGGCGGTTCTCACCGTAGGTGAGCGACACCTACGAGGCTTGGTAACTTGGCACTATCCCTCCGGACACGCGTCATCCTTACCGGTCTGCTGATGCTGCTTTTTGTAGCCGGTTCATCTCAAGCCGTCCCAGGTGGAATTTATGGCAATGAAGCCGAAGGAGATACAGATGTTGCCAAGACAGGATGTACGTGTCATTCTGGTAATGAAATTGCCCCAGATGACTCCGTCACTGTCATGGTTGCTGAGGCCCCTTACCAATATGATTCCACGAAAGTGTATACGATGAAAATCCAGATTATCGGAGGGCCTGAAATCGGCGGATCAGCATCGGCTGGATTCTCGATGCGCGTCTCTGACGGAGCACTTGGCGCTGCGGCTGGATATGAAAACTTGGTGCAGAATGGAGAGGATGAATTTACACTCACACACACTGAGGCTGGAAACAACCCGAGTGATCGAGCATGGATGTTCACATGGACTCCTCCCGAATCAGGCAGTGGAGATGTGACATTCTGGTTGGCAGGCAACAGTGTCAATGGAGATGGAGCTCCAACAGGGGATGCTTGGAATCGTCTTTCATTCTCGTTGGGAGAAGGCGACGACAGCGGTACGGTGCGAACCATCTTTGCAGGAAATGGAGACGTTGCCCCGCCGGCTGCAGACCATGGACACGTTGACCTACACCACATGGGGGCACCATTCCGAGCCCATTGGTTGGGGCTACTCGGATTCGGTGCTGTTGTTGCCGTGATTGTGTTTTGTGGATTCTTCCTTCGATATGGATTCAGTCGACACTATGAAGGGCGATCAAATCTAATCCGTCTTCGGATGAAACACTTGCGACGAGGTGACCAACTATGAGTGAAGACATTGTCATGCGGTTACTGCGTCAGGTTAAATCTGGCGAAGTGAGTCTCGAGGATGCTAGATTTGCTTTGGAAGATGTCAACCTAACTGAGGAAGAGTACATCACTGCAGTGGACCATGGTGTATTCAATATGCCTGAGCCAGGGACCATCGTTCGCTCAAGTATATCCCCCAGTGCGTCGACTTGGTTGGTAACAATCGTCTTCGTGTGGGGACTATTTTGGACCATCTATTGGGCAGGAGGGTTGGCTTATGGGCTGTTCAACCACTGGGACCAACAAATGCTCTCTTTCTTCCTTGCGATGATGTTGACGACCATCATTATCATGGGCATCGTTTACCTGAAATGGGTGATGCCAGATACACTGATTGTTAAACATCGACGAAACAAGTACATTACTCCGAAGGACTCCAACAGTTGGAAGGATTACAAGGTGTGAATATGGCTAGACAATTTCGACTCCGACCCGCGCCAGGATCCCTGGATGCAGGAGCAGAGAATGATAGTTCAATGCTCGATCGCCGTCGCTTCATGAAGTACACATTCAATGCAGCCGGCGGCGCCATCGCCATGGCTAGCCTAGGTTCAGTTGGCTTCGCAGCATTCCTAATGGGACAAGCCGATACCGGTGGCGAAGACACGGGTGTCAAATATTGGGTCCCAAAAGGGCAAGAAGACACCGTCTGGTATGGGTCACTCCATGAACAAGAAATGCAAAAGTCACACCTTGAAGCTGAAGCCGCCAAATCTTCGACAGGAATGTCTGGTGCCCAAGGTGTATGGAGTGGGATGCCCGTGAATATCGTCTACATCCCTCATGAAGAAAATGAATCGAAACCACCCGCTGAAGGCATCCCTCGCATTCAATATGGCGAAGGTTATGATGCAGCTGGAACATTCATCGGACACGGTCGTGAAATTTTTGATGTCACCCTTGAGGATGGAAGTCCAGATACAGCACTCCAGCCCCATGACAATATTCTATTGATGTTTAGCCGATGTCCACATCTGTGTTGCATCCCCGGATGGCAGTTGGTTGCGAATGACTTCACTGCAGATACTTGGTTGCCGGGTGGCGTGGATGCAGGAGGCAACAAATTGTTCTGCATTTGCCACTCATCTCGCTATGACCCTACAATGCTTGAGAAGAATCGAAATCGAAATCGAAGCAATGGGTCGACATTCGACTACTTCGGAGTCCGCCTGACGGGTGGCCCCGCCCCTGTAGGACTGCCCTTGATTCCATTCACGGTAGAAGATGACGTGATCAAGGGACTTTCAACGTACCAAGAGTGGTACACATTCTGCGATTGAGGTGAAATGATGTTACAAGTTTGGTTACTGGGACTTTTTATTGCTGTCATCACGGTCATCGTGGCATTTACATTGCGTAAGGAGAACGAGGAAATGCCTCGCAAAGAAATCCTTCGAGCAGTAGAATCCACAGGTAAACTGGGACTTGTCGAGAAAACATTCCTTTGGGCATTCTCTTGGCTTGATACTCGATTCCGTGTCCAAGATTATTGGGCCATGTCTCGTGATGCATACCACAGCATGCATCGACAGATGCCCCTCACTCATGCTGAGAAGTACAAATTACGAATCATTTGGTATTGGTATCCCCTGTATTGTCTAGGTGGCATCTCCTTCCTCGCCTTCATCATCTTGGTAATTACGGGAACAATCCTTGGCATCTATTACGTGCCTGGAGGAGAGGGCGACCCCACTCCAGCTTACTCTAGCATGGAGTTCATCATGACCCAGTTGCCCTTTGGATACATCATCCGTTCCATTCACCACTGGACTACACATTTCATGGTCGCCGCGGTATTCTTGCACATGTGCAGAGTCTACTTCACCGGTGCTTACCGGAATCCGCGTGAACTAAATTGGCTGATTGGGGTCGCACTCATGTTTTTTGTAATCTTCTTTGGTTACTCCGGATATTTGTTGCCATGGGACAGTCTAGCCTTCGGCGCTGCAACCATCGGTATCAACATGGCAAACAGCACTCCTCTCATCGGACCATGGGTGGCCAATGCAATGTTTGGAGGGACGAGCCTGACTTACCAAACCGTGACTCGGATGTATTTCCTGCATGTGTTTATATTGCCCGTGATCGTGACATCACTGATATTGATCCACCTGTTCATTGTGTGGGTTCAAGGAATCGCGGAGCCGCATTGATCGGAGTTGAAGAAAATGGGACTAATTGAGAACCTCGGCCGGATCGCGGACACCTATGTTCGTGAGAAGGACAGCCTCCAATCCGCTGACAATGAGCGGCGACGTGTGTTCGTAGGCCATGCATTTTGGCCGCATGAAGTTCTTCGAGATGGGATTATTTTCGCATCCATGATTGCCGTTTTGGCATTTTATTCATGGCTGATTCCGCCCCCCCTACACGGTGCTGCGGATCCTTATGCACAGGCTGGATTCGTATTCCCTGACTGGTACGTTCTATTCAGTTACGGATACCTTCGCTGGGGTGAATATTTACCCCAATTCGATATTCCTGCTGGGCCGATTGGTGAATTCTTTGGACAGCCCGTCATTGCTTGGAATGCTGCATGGTGGGGTGCCGCCATTACCGGTTTGCCCGTCGGAATCCTCGCTCTACCACCCTTCCTACCAGGCCGAGAAAAGCGTGGTGTGGAAGATCCATGGTTTGCGACTGCGGGAGCCATTTATTTGGCACACGTTTGGTTCATCAGTGTATTCTCAATCAATATCTTCCTTGAGTTGTATGGGAAAAATCGGACAGACTTCTGTCAACTGAATTCACATGCTGGGTTGAATTGTGGAACAAGAGCCCCCTGGATTGCTGAATTGTTCAATGCTGTACCTTGGATTTTGACTGGGATTTTCATATGGATTGCCCTGTACATGGGCATCCGATGGTTCATGGTCAAATCCATTGGGGCACGAACTTCACCACAATTAGGGAAACAAATCTCAATTGCCACTCTGATTGTTACAGTGATTCTGTGTTCGGTGACTTGGCCCGTTTACAACAACGGATTCTGGGACCAAGGCGGCCTTGGAGCCATGGATGAAGAATCTGCCTTGGAAGAACTCCGCGGACAACCTGTCGATACGCTTGTTAACATCAATGAAGGTCACCATTGGGAACTCATCGAAGAAGATTGTTTGACCTATGAGCAGAGTTTGGCGAATCCTGTTTGGGAGAATCCCAAATTTGAAGGTGAAGATGCCTACAGTCGTTCGGATTTCTGTTTAGTCACGGCAGGACATTTCCTCAATTGGGGAATCTACCAACCAACTCAAGAACATCTGATTGACTTCAGTGGAGCCAATGGACATACCGACACTGAGATCGGTCGTAACGGTGTGTCTGGAGATTGGAACGAATCAGGCAATGATGCGACTGGCGAAGTTCCAATCTCAGCCGAATGGGTGCTTAACATCGAGGATTTCGGCAAAGAGGCTGTGTTTGTCGATATCGCTTGCAATGAGCGTTCAAGTGAATGGGGTATTGGCGAGGGATCTGGGACCATGTCAGTCAGCCAGCCTGAATCAGGGGAGATCTTCTTTGATGGAGCATGTGAAAATACTGTGATGAAACTTGAACCAGGAGAATACAACATTGCATTCTCCACTTTGTGGACCGGTGTGAATTCATCATACACCGTCTTCGCTGGCTTCAATGTCATTGCTTACCAGCCGTTGCTGATCGGGGAGAATGGTCAAGCTTTGAATCGTGACGACCCCACCAACCTCACTCGAGCAGACATTGGCCTAGACATCGCATCACTGTCGAGCCATATGGTCGAGAACCCGACCTATCACAAGAACCCCAAGAGTTTGGATGCGAAACTAATCTATTCGCTGTTTATCCCCTGTTTGGGCGTAGGCGCTGTAGTCTTCATGCTCATGCGCAGCATGGCACGAGGATACGAATACGAGATGAACAAGTGTTACGGCTGTGACCTCTGTGATGATGCATGTCCCGTGCGATTGTTCAATGCCGGTGATAAACTCAACATCATCTACAATACTTGGAACAATGAAGATGATGGAGTGCCTCTGTACTCTTGTCTCACTTGTTCTGCTTGTACAAATGCCTGCCCACAATTGGTTGACTACGACTCTTATGTCGATATGCGAAGAGCACTGATTGTAGGTGGACCCCCTGCATCGAACATCCCACATACAGTATTGCAAGCAGTTCTTGCTGCAGAAGCTGAGGAAGAGCGAGATGCTGATTTCATCCCAGTCGAGGACTACCCCATCGATTCAAGCATCGGATATTACCCTGGATGTGTTGATTATTTGGATCAAGAGATGATTTTCAGCCACGTCAATGAGGGCGAAATGAACCTCGGAGACGCGACGACATCTGCATTCACTCTGTTTGAAGAGATGGATAAGGACGTTTCCTATCTTGGGCGTGACTTCCTGAAATGCTGTGGACACGACCAAAAGTGGCAAGGTATGGATGAAGTCTTTGAGAAGTTGAAGGCTTACAACCAGAAGAAAATTCAGGCCAGTGGCATTGAAACATTGGTTTCCAGTTGTGCTGAATGTTTCAAGACCTTTGCCAAGGATTACGAATTGGAAGGAATCAAGGTCATGCACACTACTGAATTCCTGATTGAGAATGGGTTCGATATGAATCTCAAGACGGAGGAAGATGTGACTGTGACATATCATGACCCATGCCGCTTGGGACGTCAAATGGAAATTTACGATGAGCCTCGAAACTTGGTCTGTTCTGTGGAGGGCGTCGACTTGGTGGAAATGGAACACCATGGTGAAGATGCACTCTGCTGTGGTGTATCCAGTATGATGTCTTGCAATGAAGACAGTCGCGCCCTGCGAGTACAGCGTTTCGATGAAGTTCGTGCAACCGGCGCCGATATCATGCTTACATCCTGTCCAAAGTGTGTCACTCACTTTGAGTGCCTCAAATTTGAGGGAGATCCAAAGCACGATTTCGAAATCCTAGATGTCGTCTCGTTTTTGGCACGTCAAGTTGAGGCAAAGAAACAGGCGTGAGATACTTGGTCTCGCTTGATCGAGATTGGATTTCTGGATTCATGATTGGCCCTGTTGCTACACTGACTGTGGCCCTGATGTTGTCATGGAAAGCTGCTTGGATTGGGATGGTCTGTGACCTGATCATCGGTTTCTTCCTGATCCTGGTCGCCCTAGGATATGATCGACCCAATATGGCCAAGGGAACACTGACTGGATTCTGTGTGGCATTTGTAATTTCGATTCATCCGCTCTGGCTGACATTCTTTGCTTAGGAAGATTTGAGAAGCACCATGTACACCCAATATACATGACGACTCGTGCTGAGTTGGATGCCCGGCGGCGTGGCGAAGCCGCACGTATCCGACTTGCACTGAATTCTATGCGCACGGAAGCGCGTGAAAAGGTCAAAGGGGGACCTGGTACGGTGGCCTTCGTCAAGGAAGATCTCTGCATTGGATGTGATCAATGTACCTTGGTGTGTGATGATGATGCCATCGAATTGTATGATACACCTTTGAGCAGTCCGATTTTGAACATCGATGTCAACCGTAAGGCAAAGGTGCTTCGAGACCCTTGTACAGGATGTCGGCTCTGTGTGTTGTCTTGTCCAACAGATGCAATCATCATGATTGACCGTTGACAAGTATTGATGTGTAGATTCATTGAGGAGAGAATATGGCTGAAGACAAACCCATTCGATTTGGAGCTGAGTTCGGACCAGAATCGATGTCAGGGACAACCAAAGGTGTTGGTTTGGCTACATTCAAGCGATTGGTTTGGATTTCCAACCTAGGAGGGTTACTATTGGTTGCAATCGCTCTAGAGATGGCAATTGCTTACCAAATGTTTTGGTCGGCACTTGTTGTTGGTATCGCTGGTGTTCTCGTTGCATTATTCCCCTCAAATTACGAAATCATGGGCATGGATGCACCACCAGAGATGGTGAGTGATGAATTAGAGTGAAGCCGACTCAATGGCGATTCCAAGCATGGCGATTTCTGCCACCAACATGTGCCAGTGTTGACGCCTAGATGCGATGGCAGGATTCTCAATTTCATGTGGATGGATAAATACAGAAGATGGACTATTGAGATTGGCCATCTCGCCTTTCTTGGCATTTGCCCGATAAAACCAACCCCCAACACGGCCGTTGGCACAATATGCGACGGGTTCTACAACCATACCATCCCATGAAAGTGCGCTAGGGACACCTTCCTGCAGCAAGAAATCTTCAGCTTCTGTTCCCCCTTTTCCATAGGTCAGTTTTCGCATCTTTCGATTCGATAATGCTAGTAACTCTTCGCCAGAAGTGATTTCGATAATCCCCAATCCAAAGGTTCCAGCATCATTTTTCACAAACAAAGTAGGGGTACCTGAAATCCCATATTGATCATACTTTGATTGTAAATCTGCCAAGAAATTATCCGCTTCAGCAGCCAATAATGTACGGCAGGTATCTTTGTCCAAACACTTCCCCTCGGAGACAAACCACTGTGTTGAGAGTAGCCAAGGATCGATGTCAAGCAACTGTGAAATCTCATCTACCAATGGTTGAATCGCCTTGAAATGAGACGACTTACGGCGTTGGTACCAACCCATTTTTGGAGATGGAACAACGGGGACACCGAGGTCCGGGAGCGGGCCATCAGTAAGATCATTGTTGAGTAGAATCAAGTCGGGAACCGCACCCTCAATATTCACTGGAACCTCTTCGTGAGTTTCTAAGACACCCACCGTTACAGCATAACCTTCCTCCTCCAAGATTGCCGATAAAGCTGACAAATGCTCAACATAAGCAGGGTTTCGAGTATGAGCCTCAGGCCAGATGTGTACATGTCGTAAATCACCGATGGCATTTCGGAAGTGTTCTCCAATATCGCCATCCTGCAAATTATTGAAACCTGCAGGAAATTGGTTCGCATCTACGACCGCAACTTTCCAATTGGCATCACGAATGTCGACAGAGCCATAGATTGGCATCTTTAGTTTAGATCTCTTCTCAGCAAACCACGACGTAATCTCTTGTTCCTTAGAGATGATTTTTTCCTCAAGTTCAGCCAGAATATCCGGCCCAACATATGACATCATTCAACATCCTCCAATAGGGTCATCAAATCTTTGTGTTCACGACCGACTCCACCATCGGTGATATGCAAGGAACGGAACAACCTCAGGCCAAGTGAGATTTCAGGCTGATCTTTGAACATCCCTGCCAATTGTGGGAAATCATTGGCGTATTGCAATGCATGCCCATGCAACTCTTCCAATAAATTCTCGATCATGGTCGGAGATGTTGCACGACCCGCAGGCAATTTCGGACGATTGACAATTTCTTTTGGCAATCGAGTCAAATCTGCGGCGGCTCGTAAAGCCAACTTTTCCACATCGGGTGAGAGCTTCCAATCCAGTGGAAGGTCGGAAGATGCACCTACATGTGGCTGTCCGAGGAAAGGAACCCGAACTTCAAGTCCGTGAGCCATGCTATGTCGATCGACCAGTCGTAACTGAAAATTTGTCAATTGCCCATGATTCATTTCGTAATCCAGAGCCGAGTGTAAACTTGAAAAAACGGTGCTCGGATTGTGATTTCCAGACCATCCATCTTCAACAATTTTCCCTCCCCGCAATCGATTTGCGAACGGATGTTCACATGCATCCAATCTTGAATCAATCGAAAGTCGATGGCTGGTTAGATCCTTGTATCGAGGATATCCAGCATGCAACTCATCCGCACCCTGTCCACACAATCCAACTTTGACCGATTTTGACATCGTCGAAAAGAGGGGTTGGAAGAACAGTACAGTGATGTCCAAATCTTCACCATGCCAAGACAAGTTAGGCAGCGAACGATTGAAGCTATTGTCCTCAAGTACGTGCTGATGGTGCTCCAAGTCGAGTGCTTGACAAACGATTTCAGCCGCTTTCCAGTCTGGATTATCTTCAGATTCTGCAACCGTCCAACATGCGGGAAGAGGGTAGCCCGTTCGTCGTGAGGCTTCGTGAGAAATGGCAGCCACCATGGCCGAGTCTAGACCACCACTGAGGACAATTCCCAAAGGAACATCCGACATTAAACGATCAGCCACCGATTGAGTCAATGATTCGAGTAAAATCGAGGCGTCTTCTGTCGGATTCCATGATTTCTGAGGATTGGATAAATAAGAATCAATCCATCGATTCCTTTGTTCCAATTGTGCTCCATTTTCAGTCAGTTTCCAAGTTTCGATGGAACCCGGCTCCACTGAGTGGACGTCCTCAAACAATGTTGTTTGATCCAATGGATACTCGAAGGCAATACGTGCAACAAGAGCATTCATATCGATGGTAGAATGATATTCAGAATAAGCTCGCAACGACTTGACTTCAGAACCAAACAACAGATTGCCATCTGTATTTTGGGTCCGAACCAAGGGCTTCACACCCAAACGATCGCGACACAAGATGAGGACTTGTCGAGCAGAATCCCAAAGTGCGAATGACCATATTCCATCCAAGCGTTGGACCCAAGAAACATCATCGTGCCGTGCAGCGTAAGCTGCTAAAATGGATTCACCATCTCCCTGAGTTCGAAAAGAAAATCCTCGTTCATCATTACGGATTTGTTGATGATTGTAAATTTCTCCATTCATTACCAACACACAACCATCATCCGAGTGTAGCGGTTGAGTCGAACCGGCAACGTCAACAATTGACAATCGTGTGTGACCTAACCCTACGCCACCGTGTTGACAGGGTTCAGACCACGATTGTATTCCGTCAGGACCACGATGATTCAGCATTGCGGCCATAGATTGTGCCAAGGCTGAATCGTCCCCATTGGGGCCGAAGATTCCAGCGATACCGCACATGACCATGGGCCTATGTCAACGCATTTCAAGGCGTGGTCGAATCTTACAGAATTACGTGTATAGGAACATGGTCACTGCCAAAGCCGCCATCGAAAACAGGTACGCGAAAATGTAGAGCCCTTGACCGGGTGCATCATCGGACAGTGGTTCTGCTTCTTCTGACATGGTTTGCCCACCTGAATTCGCTTTGTAAACGTAGCGTGTAAACTGGATGCTTACAGGAATGGTGCCAACAAAATGGTCACCGCCAATGGAATGAGAACCATGGTTCCATTGTCATCAATCCATCGAAGTTTTGGCCATTCTGCAGCTGTGGTCAGTGGCCCCATCAAAATTGCCATCCAGTAAGGTGTTCCGAAGAAATAACCACAGCCGAGCCAAGTTACGCCACAAACGATGGTCCCGATTGCAAACACTGTTCGATCATCAAGTCCCTTACGACGAGCCTCCCCCATCGCAGGATCCCCAAACGTCAAACACAACACAATGGGGATGACCAACCACCCATCGTGAACTCCATCCCCACCTTGCCAATTGTGAAGTGCAACGAATGTCATTGAAATTGAAAGTGAACCCCAAGCGAGGGCACTGATCTGATTTTTCTCATATTCTCGCTGCCCGAAAATCAAAATCCCAAAACGGATTCGAATCATTTCGAGAATCAAAAGGGTGATTCCAATCGCAGCCGCGAACTGTACAGGCTGGATGGAAAGTAACTGACCAATCGTCTCTCCATGAACGTAGTATATCCATGGAAGAAAAGCCATCGATACGTGGAATAGGCGACGAAAAATGTGTCCTCCTTTGCCACCTACACTATGCTTTACGTGATCCCCATCATACTCGATTTCTGCATCGGCGTCAAACTGTATTTCGGACATTCCCGGACCTCATCTAAGCCGTTGAAGAGCTTCTTCAACAGTATACCGTCCGTCAGACAAGCCCTTGACTGCATCGGTGAAATTTGGGTGATTAAGCATCAATTCCTGATGTGCGGCCAAAAGGCGTTCCCTCGCTTTGGCAATGGTTGGCCCCTTCGCACAAGACAATGTGTTGATGGTTTCGAGGAGGTCCTCGATACCCTCTCCAGTTTCTGCGGAGCAAAGGATAACTGGTGCGGGCTCATCCGCAGAAAAATTCAGAGACAAGCGTATCTCTTCGGCAACTCGATCAGCACCTTCCAAATCGCACTTATTCACTGCTACAATATCGGCCAACTCGAGAATACCTGCCTTCTCAGCCTGAATAACATCTCCGCGTGCAGGACCTTCGACCAATAGAATACGATCCGCAACGGCAACAACACGAATTTCTGATTGGCCCGCCCCAACCGTTTCAATGATGACTTTGGTCCAGCCCTGTTCAATCAGTAAATCCACCATCTTATTCAAGTGAGATGGAACTCCGCCAGGCAAGTTTCTGGTTGCTATAGAGCGAAAGAATACATTCTCCCCTGCATCGACTGAAGACATTCGCATCCTGTCGCCAAGTAGAGCCCCTCCTGAGATAGGTGAAGAGGGGTCAACGGCCAGTATAGCAACTTTCTCTCCACCCGCAAGCCACCCTTTTACAATTTGATCGACCAGGCAGGATTTTCCAACGCCTGGTGCACCCGTCACACCAAGAACACACCACGGATTCTTGGGGCGCTCGGATGCAACAATTGATTCTGGATTCGAAAGTGCCCGAGCAAGCTCGCGCCGATTCATATTCACACCTCCAGATTGTTCAGAAATTCAATCATCTCACTAGATGTGGTCCCGGGCCCGAATATTGCTGAAATTCCGGATTTATACAGCGCTGGTCGATCGCGTTCTGGAATGATTCCACCACCAAATACAACCACATCTTCAAGTCCAGCTTTGCGAAGCAATTCACAGACTTTGGGAAATAAGAAACCATGCGCTCCCGATAACGAAGAAAGACCGACCACCTGAGCGTCTTCATCCATTGCAATTCGTACAATCTGTTCAGGAGTTCGACGAAGTCCCGTGTAAATCACTTCATGTCCCGCATCCCTAAGGGCTCTTGCAACAACCTTGGCACCACGGTCATGACCGTCCAAGCCGGGTTTGGCAATCACGATGCGCAAAGGTGTTGGCATATTTGAGTCGAGCCGGGATAACGACTTGAACCCCACGGATGAGAAAAACAGCCCCCAGAGGGGGCTATCTTCATGGGCGGCTTGTGACAACGGAGGTGCTGAGGGCCATGGGGGCAGCAGACGAACGACTCGATGAATTGCGCCGGAGAAAGGCCCAATCAGAAGCTGGTGGCGGGTCCCAGCGCATCGATGCGCAACATAACCGGGGGAAGTTAACTGCCAGAGAACGATTGGAATTACTGCTCGACGAAGGTTCGTTCCAAGAAGTCGATGCTCTGGTCGAACATCGATGTACTGATTTTGGCATGGAAGGGAATATCATCCCCGGAGATGGCGTCGTTTGTGGTCACGGTACAATTGATGGCAAACCTGTGCATTGCTTTGCCCAGGATTTTACTGTTTATGGTGGCAGTTTGGGTGAAATGCATGGTCTCAAGATTTGCAAAATTCTCGATATGGCCATGAAATCAGGCACTCCGGTGATTGGCTTGAACGATTCGGGCGGGGCGAGAATCCAGGAAGGAGTTGCTAGCCTGGGTTCATATGCTGAGATTTTCTTTCGGAATGTTCGTGCGAGTGGAGTCATACCTCAGATTAGTGTAATCATGGGCCCGTGCGCAGGTGGAGCCGTATACAGTCCAGCCATTACTGATTTTGTTATCATGGTCGATCAAACATCTCACATGTTCATCACCGGCCCTGAGGTCATCAAGACAGTCACAAATGAAGAAGTCTCGTTCGAAGATCTCGGAGGAGCCATGACGCATGGGAGTAAGTCAGGAGTCACTCACTTTACAGCGTCGACGGATGAAGATGCCATTGAGTTGACACGGGAATTGATTGGCCTTCTACCCTCAAACAATCTCTCAGGTGCGCCACACAAGGGCACTGGAGATTCGGCAACTCGAATGTGTGAATCACTCGATTCGATTGTACCTGAAGATCCAAACAAGCCCTACGATGTCAATGATGTCATTTCTGAGATTCTTGATTCAGGTGCATTCCTTGAAGTTCAGGCCAACTTTGCTGCAAATATTGTCGTCGGTTTTGGTCGACTAAATGGTACGACAATTGGAGTCGTCGCCAATCAACCCAAGGTTCTGGCCGGTTGTCTAGATATTGATGCGTCCACGAAGGCCGCTCGATTTGTCAGATTCTGTGACGCATTCGGAATCCCACTGGTGACTTTGGTTGACGTGCCCGGATTCCTCCCTGGGGCGAACCAAGAATGGGGAGGAATTATCCGTCATGGTGCGAAATTGTTGTACGCATATTCAGAAGCTACGGTTCCAAAGATGACGGTAATCATGAGAAAGGCCTATGGTGGAGCTTACGACGTAATGTGTTCAAAACACATACGAGCAGATTACAATGTGGCTTGGCCCACTGCAGAACTTGCCGTCATGGGCGCGGATGGTGCCGTACAAATCATTCATCGAAGACGAATCCAAGCCGCTGGAAATCCTGATGAAGAGCGCCAGCGATTGGTCGACGAGTATACTGAGAGATTCGCCAACCCTTACCAAGCTGCTGCCATGGGCTACATTGATGATGTCATCGAGCCGAGTGATACTCGAAATCGTTTGGTGAAGGCCCTTGGTATGCTCTTGGACAAGGAAGAAACAAGGCCGGCAAGAAAGCACGGAAACATCCCACTGTGAGGAATTGCAATGAGTTCTGATTCCTATGCAAAATCCTTGGAGAGTGTCCTGAAAACCGCGCGAGAACGCGAGATAGAAACTCCCCCTCAGGAGGTTCCTACTGGCCGCGAGGAATTGTTACGCGCAGCTGCCCTGGTAGCTGTATTTTCAATGGCCACTGTGGTCGATGAACGAAGCCAGCAGGGACGAACGTTGGGTCCTGCGTGGAGTCAAGATCATCGAAGAACAAGAATGGGTACGACCAATGTGCTTGAGAATCGTCGCAAGCGTTCAACATGGAGGTGAGACAATCGGAGAAAAACGAAAAGTCATCATTGATGGTGAAGAGTTTGAAGTCGATGTTGAGGTCGATGGAGAAAACTATCGGGCCACCATTGAAGGACGCACATTCGATTTTATCATTCCAGAAGCGAAGGGTTCTGCCCCCCGAAAGCGTGGTTCCGCTGGTGGACGAAAACGAAGTGGTACAGTCAGTGCAAGTATGCCAGGCAAAGTGGTGACGGTAGAAGTCAGTGTTGGAGAATCCGTTGAAGAAGGACAAACGATTCTAATTTTGGAGGCGATGAAAATGCAAAATGAAGTCGCTGCACCCATTTCAGGAACTGTGAGTGAAGTCCATTGTGAGGATGGAATGAATGTTGAAGCAAATGTCCCACTCGTAGTCATCACACCTCCAGTGCAGGACGAGGGTTGAATAGGAAGGAAGTGTAGGCATGTCTGTGAATTCGATGCCGCGCTGTGATTATCCTGGTTGCGATGAAGATGGAACAACCATCTCGAGACTCTCACCCGAGGGATTTCTAGTGGCTACGGGAAAGAAGGCGTACTCATTTCATGAAGCCTACAGACGGTTCCATTATTGTGCCAAATGCCATTCCAACTTGATGTCAAATGTCTGGAATCGTGTTCGGACACCTGATGACAAGGATGATGATCACGTCGCACCTACTGCCATCTAGGTGATTTTTTGGAAACTACTGCACCTTGGTCGAGTGATGAAAAACAACCTCAAAATCAAGTTGTGGTTGGAACCCCTAAATCACAACAGCAAGTTCTGACTGGGCAAGTCGGGCAGCAGGTACTCTATGTCCCCAATCCTAAATTCAAGCCTGATACCAATTTTCGCCACATCTCATACATTGTAATGACTGTGGGGATTGGTGTTTATGTTCTCGTTGGATTTTTCTTATTTCAGGAAGATTTGGCATGCGGATTGTGTAGTTTTATTTGGGCCATTGGATTGATGCTTGATGCAGCTTACTACAATAGCAAAGCTACCTGGCAAAGTGAACAGGGTCAAAGCACGACAAAGAGTATATTCGGACTCTTGGGGAATGCAATTTTCGGGTTCATTTGCCTCGCTATAGCATTCTTCATCCTTTTGGATACAATCGGATTTTGATAAAATAATTCAAAGAACACCTTGTGCCATCATCGCATCTGCAACCTTGAGGAATCCAGCGATATTTGCACCAGCAACATAGTTACCAGGGACGCCATACTTCTCAGCGGTTTCATACGCATTCTGATGAATTTTTACCATGATGCTCTCTAACTCATCATCGACTCGCTCACGAGTCCAACTCATTCGCAAACTGTTCTGACTCATCTCAAGTCCAGAGGTTGCAACCCCGCCAGCGTTGCTGGCTTTTCCAGGAGCGAAAAGAAGACCATTCTGATGGAAAATTTCTACTGCTCCAGGAGTACAGGGCATGTTCGCACCTTCTGCGACTGCAATGCATCCACCATCGACTAGCGCTTGCGCTTCATCAGTGTTTAATTCATTTTGAGTCGCACAAGGTAGTGCAACATCAACCGCGACTGACCATAGGCCATTAACGGAAGGATCCGGTTGTGACTTGGTGAACGTAACACCATCGAAATGGTCTGCATATTCACTGATTCTACCACGACGGTTGTTCTTCAAATCCATAATCCATGCTAACTTTTCACGATCAATTCCTGTAGGATCATGAATCCAACCACTCGAATCACTCATGGTCACTGGTTTTCCGCCGAGATCCAGAACCTTCTCACAAGCAAATTGTGCCACATTTCCGGATCCACTGATGGACACAGTTGCACCGCTGAATGATTTTCCTTTTGTCGCAAGCATCTCGCGCGCGAAGTAGACTAGGCCATATCCCGTTGCTTCTGGCCGGATGAGTGAACCTCCGTAGGAACGCCCCTTTCCTGTCAAAACACCACTTTCGAAATCATTCCGCAGACGTTTGTACATTCCGAACATGTAGCCAATCTCACGGCCACCCACACCAATATCACCGGCTGGAACGTCAAGATTGTGACCAATGTGTCGCCAAAGTTCCATCATGAAAGCTTGGCAGAAGCGCATGACTTCACCATCTGATTTGCCTTTAGGGTCGAAGTCTGAACCACCTTTTCCACCACCCATGGGTAGAGTCGTCAAACTATTCTTGAAAATCTGTTCAAACGCCAAGAACTTGAGGATACTTTCATTGACACTTGGATGAAAACGTAAACCACCCTTGTAGGGACCAATCGCTCCATTGTACTGGATTCGGAATCCACGATTTACTTGTTGATTGCCTTCGTCATCAACCCATGTGACACGGAATTGTATGATTCGCTCAGGTTCACAGATTCGCTCGACAATAGGGATGTACTCTGGGTGGGCCTCAATCGCTGGACCCAATGTCTCGAGTACCTCAAGGCATGCCTGATGGAACTCAGGTTGATTCGGATCGCGTGCTACTACTTTGTCGTATATTCGCTTCATTTCAGAATGCATATTTTCACCATTAAAAGGCGCCAAGACGGCCTCAATTCCTGACGGCTGACCCGTCCAGTGGAATAGGGTTTTTCAATAGTCCGCAATTCAAAACTGGTCTGTGATAATTCCTTAGTGGTTTGAAAATAAGGGAATATGCAAAATTTACGATTGAACATATGTATAATTTAGAAGGGGGAGATAAAAGGAAATTAGAAATTGTTGCGAATTTGCACTGCTTTTTTGTTTATTTGTTCATAATTTAACAATTTGATTGTATAATAGAACATTTTTTTATTGGATTTATGTTCGGACGTACAATAATATACTGTCTCGGTAGGCGGCAGTTTGGTCTTTATGATTAAACATGCAAAACTGGAATACATCTGGCTAGACGGTTACGAACCGACACAGAATATGAGAAGCAAGACACTGATTCGGAAAAATTTCTCTGGCAATGTTGAGGATTGCCCAATGTGGTCATTTGATGGTTCTTCAACAAAACAAGCTGAAGGAGGGGATTCTGATTGCCTATTGAAGCCAGTCGCAATTTTCCCCGACCCCCAAAGAGTCGATGGTTTCCTCGTAATGTGTGAAGTATTGAATGCAGATGGGACACCACACAAGAGCAACGGTAGAGCTACTATCGAAGAAGATGATGATGATTTTTGGTTCGGTTACGAGCAAGAATATTTCATCATGGATGTGCAAACACAACTGCCCTTGGGTTTCCCTGTAGGCGGATACCCCGGTCCACAGGGACTTTACTACTGTTCAGTGGGAGGTAAGAACACCCACGGTCGAGATCTCGTCGAAGAACACGCTGACTTGTGTTTAGAAGCAGGAATCAATTACGAAGGCATCAACCAGGAGGTAGCATGTGGGCAATGGGAATTCCAAATTTTCGCTAAGGGTGCAAAGCGAGCTGGAGATGAACTTTGGGTCGCTAGATATCTACTGGATAGATGCACTGAAAAATATGGATATTACATCGAATACCATCCAAAGCCAATCAAGGGCGATTGGAATGGTTCAGGAATGCACGTCAATTTCAGTGATGGAAGAATGAGAGACGAAGGCGGCGAGAAACTGTTTACTGAAATTTGTGAAGCCTTCGGAAGAAATATTGACGCCCACATGTCCGTTTATGGTGCACACAACGAGCAGCGACTAACCGGATTACATGAGACACAGTCAATCGACCAGTTTTCGTATGGTGTTTCAGACAGAGGCGCTTCGATTCGAATCCCGATTGGCACAATTGAAGATGGTTGGAAGGGGCGTCTAGAAGATCGTAGACCAGCGTCGAATGGAGATCCGTACAAAATTGGAGCAGTTGTTATTTCAACGACTAAATCCGTTTGAGATCATCACTGATCCTTATCTTTTGATAGCGTGTCCAGCGTAAGCTGGTGGTCGGAACGTTACAGCTTCGTTAGGAAGCCTGTTCATGCTTTGCGATTCCATCAACAAGGATCATATGAGGTACGGTAAGAGCTGCAAGACCAATGAAAATCACTTGAATTAGAGCAGGTTCAACCCCTACCGACGCCGATCGATACGCTAGAATCAGTAAACCAACGGCCCATGTCATCAACGAAAAGAGGACGGTCGTACGCGTAATCTCGAATTGATGGATGGTGGATTTGAGCATCTCCCCCATGTGTGTAAAATGATGGACAGAATGGATGCAACAAAAGTAAATCGCAAATCCCAGAAGAGGTGGAGCGAATGCGAACAACAGGAGAAAACCGGAGATTTCAAGCAGTAAAGAGCGTCGTTCAGATGGTGGTTTTGAGATGATTACAATTGGAATCAAGAGGATGGTAAGGGCTCCAACGGCTTGTAAGAAGGACCACACAAGCGAGGTGTTACTACCAACAAGAATCTCAAAAATTCCATCCACTTCAGTACGATGAAACAAACTGATTCCCGCTAAAACAAGACCGCCTCGCATGACAACTTCTGCGTTTTTGTGTTCCTTTGTATGGGGAACAATGTCGCCTCTTCCAAAGTGAAACAAACTGATGGCAAGAAACGCGAGGAATCCGATTACTGGAGCGAGAAACCACAAGCCGACCACAACCGCAGCTAGACCAACATAACCGAGTAGGAACATTGCTGCTTTGACGGGTTGATTCATCCATCCAAGATGAATCGCCAACGCCCCATCCATCGCACCATGAGGCAAGCCGATGAAAACAATAGCAATCAAAGCGATGAGGTTGAGAAGATCAACACTCATCAGTTCTCCCAAGAGGCTCATGAAACCACCTTTTTTGGCCGTTGGAAGAGATGTTTAGAGGCACCCTTGATGAAGGGAATTTTCGGCATTGCCATGATGACCTTGAACCGCAATCTCCAGTTGGCTTGACCACTCATAAACCGGACGAATTCATCCCCAGTCAGTGATGCCGCCATACGGGCGAACAGTTTTGGTCCCTGTTGAGGCCAATTTCTCAAGACCGTGAGAAGAACAGCATCCATCCATACATCAACAGACTGGTGTGGTCGTTTGAAGCGAAGTGGTTTTCCTTGCCTTGACGCTTCGATGGCTCGTTGAATCTGTTGGTGTATGAACACGAACGTGTAACCACTCGCTGGTCGAATCGCACCAGCATTGGCTCCAATACCAGGGATTTTGGGATCGTGTGGTGATAACGCTCCCATCGGAATTACTCCTTGCTCTTCGTGGGCAATGTCGACGATTGAAGCCCCATGGTGATCGAGAAGGTAGTTTTCAATGGCATCGGTGTAAAATGCTCGTTCAAGAACCTTGGTAGTGAACAGTGTAGATTCAACAAGGGCTTGAGTCGGCGAAAAAGGCAGGAGATAGATGAAATGCATACCTTCGCTTTGATCGACACGGAAATCCATGAGAATTGCAGTCGAGATATCAAACACTGGCTTGTCGATAACGACTTCTTGACCAATAAAGTGTTGAAGCATAGCGTTTTTACTCGCCTTAGGTGGACGTGAATCGAACGTTAGTGAACGACCATCCGCCGACAAATCGATCTGTTCGATGAAATCAACACCATGCTCCTCTGCCTTGTTTCGACAATTTTGCAAGTAGTTGGCTTTGTGCATGATGTGGTAGGCGTGCTTTTCAGAGTGCAGCACGCTCTTGTTCGTGCTGGTGATGATGGCCCAAGTCGACCATGAAGCCCTTGAGCTTTCGACAGCAAGATCCAGTCCGTCCATGTTCCAAAATCCGAGCATGTGGTCTCTTGCCATCGGGGCGTTATCGGGATGAACGACACAGATATTGTGATTGGGTAACTTGTCTGCGTTAGATGCGAGCATCATCGCCGCGACGCCATTGCCGAGGACTTGCGTCTTCATCCCCACGTACCACCTTGATTCATGTACGGGCCAAGCGATGTGTGAAGGTGTGCATTGTGTTGCTTTCGTGGGTGTGGGAATCGACGGAAGAGGGTTACACTCGCTCGCAGGGTGCAGAAAACTTTGCTTGCTTTTGAGGTTACTTGGCGAGGGCCATGCCAGGAATGTTTTGAACGCAGGAGTTGAATCCCAATTTGCCTATACACCTTGGCAGAAACTCCGATTGAGAAGTGTGCTCGTGCAGGAAGATAAGCCAACCCTCGTCGCCCGCTGGCATAATATTTTTCGGCCAATGTAAGCAGACGGTGAACTGCTTCAGTAATCAGCAATGCTTCATCGGAGTATGGGTTGGTTGAAGCTTGAATGATGTCCTCAGGCGCCATATCGTTGACCCATGAACCTGGAAGGTACCTGCGCCCCATTTTTGCATCTTCCAGAACATCTCGAGCAATGTTGGTGAGTTGCATTCCGATTCCAAGGTCAATCGCATGTGGCTTGGCTCTTGGTTCGTTGGTATTGAGTACATTACACATCAGCAAACCTACAGTCCCAGCGACCTTGTAGGCGTATTGAATCAAATCTTCTTCATCTTTGATTAGAACTTCATCAGCCTGATCGTCAAGGAGTCCTTCCACGAGAGAGGAAACAACGGTGGTTGAGAGGTCGTATTCGTCGACCATGTCTGAAAACTGGTTGAGAAGAGGATGATTGTCCCACTGACCTTGTTTGAGTTTTGACTGAATTTGAACGAGGTGTTCAGGACCATTTTCGATGTCACCATCCGCCATGTCATCGAGTACTCGGCAGAATGAGTAAAGGCGAGCCGCATCATATCCCATTTTCTTGCCCAGAAAACGACGTGCCCAGTGAAAACTTTCGCCACTCGTGGCGAGGATGTATTCTGGGTTGTCAATTTTCATTGAACTCACCATGGCTACCACCCATACGAAATGATTCTCGAACGGTTATAACTCGTTGTTTTTACAAGCGTTATTTACCAAGCCAAAAGCGAACATTATCAAGTAATGACATTGACCTAAACTTATGTCTGCCTCAGGACAATCGTCAAAGGAAGCAGCGGTCATAGGGAGCGGATTTGGTGGCCTCGGTGCAGCGATTCGATTGCAAAGTGCTGGGATCAAGACCGTCCTCTATGAAGCACGGGACCTCCCCGGTGGCCGGGCCTATGTCTACCGCGATGAGGGATTTACTTTTGATGCAGGACCAACAGTCATCACTGCACCGCATGTTCTCACAGATTTGTTCGAACTAACCAACCGTTCATTGGACGATTACATCAAACTCATGGAAGTCCAGCCCATGTATCGGTTGATCTGGGCGGATGGTGATCGATTCGATTATGTCCGAGATGAAGCAACGATGGTCAAACAGATTGCTGAACGAAGTCCATCTGATGCTGAAGGCTACCAGGAGTTTTTTGAGTATGCGAAGAAAGTGTTCGATAAGGGCTACACTGAACTCGCAGACCGACCGTTCCTCAAGTTCTCAGACATGATGTCTGTTTCTCCTTCTTTGATCAAACTGAGAGCAGACCGTTCCGTTTACAAGACCATTGCAAAGTACGTCAAAGACGATCATTTGCGACAAGCACTCAGTTTCCACTCCCTTCTCGTTGGCGGCAATCCGTTCCAAACCTCATCCATATACACGCTAATTCACTATCTTGAACGTGAATGGGGAGTGTTCTTCCCCGAAGGAGGGACACACGCTTTGGTTCGAACACTGGTGAAACTGTTCGAGGAACTTGGTGGCGAAATTCGACTCTCAACTCCAGTCAAATCCGTTGATGTCATCAAGAACGGTAAGGCAACTATCCATCGGATTACCGATGGAAACGACGTCGAACAGGACTTCGACATGGTGATTTCGAATGCAGATGTTCACCACACGTACAAGAAGCTCTATTCCAACTCAAATGTCGCTCAAAAACGAGCAAAGAAACTCGAGAAGATGGATTGGTCGATGTCCTTATTCGTTCTTTACTTTGGAACGGACATCGAATACAACGATGTTGCACATCACACAATCTTGTTCGGACCTCGATACAAGGGTCTGCTGGATGACATCTTCAAAGGAAGCAAACTTCCTGATGACTTCAGCTTGTATCTTCACGTACCTACGGTTACCGACAAGAGTCTTGCTCCAGAAGGTTGCAGTGCAGCCTATGTCCTTGCTCCTGTCCCACACCTTGGACGTGCTGATGTTGATTGGGATTCCATCGCAGATGATTATGGAGACCGCATTATTGAAGCCCTTGAAGTCGAGATGCCAGAACTAAGTAAGCACATTGTTACACGAAGACATATCACACCAAAAACATTCGAAAGCGAACTTGCAGCGTTCAAAGGATCAGCATTTTCAGTCGCTCCAAAACTCACACAGAGTGCTTATTTCCGCCCATCGAACAAGGATTCAGGAATTGATGGACTCTACATTGTCGGCGCAGGAACGCATCCCGGTGCTGGATTACCCGGCGTTCTCAATTCAGCAAAAGCGACGGTTGATCTCATTCTTTCAGAACTTGGGAACTGATTTAAGAAAACCACGAAATACGCCGAACCAATTACCGAAGGACCAATGGGATTCGAATCGGTAGCCTATCGAAGGAGGTTTTTCGCTTGGGTATTGGATGAGTTGTGCTTTTCTGAAATGTTCCAACTCTATTAAATTGGGACCCAGTTGCCGTTTTCATCATAGTACCCGCCCCACTGCTTTGCTTGTTCATACCATGCTTGCTGTTCTGGAGTCCATTGCGATTGATCGCTACCCCATGTAGCGACTTTTCCATGCTCGGCAATCATCTCCAAGTCAGTATCTGCGGATTGGCTGATTCCTGACGGGTGAGAATCTGCTCCTGCCAAATCATCCTCTAGAGCGAATCGCTTGGATTCGAGGCGATCTTTGAGGAGCAAACCCTGTCCAGCACCCAACAGATTCGCTTCAAGCATCTTGTCCAATTCTTGCTCCGCGGCAGAGAGTCCAGCATAGCCTTCGGCTTCCTCAACCATCAATAGCATCGATTCATACTCTCGCTGCTTTCCTCGGCCGGAGGAATACAATGTCCACGCCATGATGAGTGTGATTAGAAGACCCGTTGCCAACACAGCGACAACGCCCTGAATGACTGGATCTTCGATGGTTGATTTCTCAATCGGTTCTTCATGGTCAGCGACAAAGTTTCCATCTGCATCCGATGGCGTCGACAAAGGATCAAGTGGATCTGAAGGAGGATTTGCAGTGAGTTCTGTGGTATCCATGTACCCATCACCATCGGTATCTCCGTCCTTCATATCAGGCCAGCCATCGTTGTCCATGTCAGGACAGCCTAGATAGAAGATGGTGCTCTTCCCATATTCGTTTGGACAATCATCCGATTCGAGAGGGTCGCCACGCTGGTCCGCATAACCATCTAAATCAGAATCTGACCAAAGTGCAGGATTGGTATCCCAACCATCGATTTGGTCAGCCCAACCATCACCGTCTCCGTCTGCACATCCAAATACACCATCTTGATTTGAGGTTCCAGCCCAGTTCAAGCAATCATCGGCTTGGAATCCGCCGGGTTCATCACCGTACCCATCCCCATCTTCATCGGACCATTGTGTTGGATCCAAGTAGAATGGATCGTTGTCATCGGACCAACCGTCGCCGTCTGCATCAGGGCATCCGTTCCGATCCACAGTTGATACACCCCACTGATTCGGGCAGTCATCAACTTCACCATCGTTGCCACCATCTACCCAACCGTCGCCATCGGAATCTGGGCAACCATTGTCTAGTGAACTCGGCAATGAGGGACATTCATCGTTGTCATTGGACCAACCATCTCCATCATTGTCAGGGCACCCAAAGCGATCATGGGTCGAGTTTCCTGGGCGATCAGAACACGCGTCCCACTCGGTCCCCGAGGGATTATCGCCAAATCCGTCGCCATCAGCATCTTCCCATTGAGTCGGATTATCGTCGACTTCATCGCCTTGATCAGACCAACCATCACCATCACTGTCGAGACATCCAATCCGATCCCGTACTGAAGTCCCATGTTCGTACACACAGTCATCATATGGGCCCCATGGGCCACCGGCACTCAGGTCCTCAAATCCGTCACCATCATAATCCAAAGGAGAAGGATCGGATAGAGTGGCATTTTCGAACCACATCCCCGGCCAATGCTCTGCACGTGTATCATTCCAATCTCCATCTGCCCAATTGTCGCCAAGGCCATCGCCATCGGAATCCGACCACTGAGTGGGATTGTTCATGAAATAATCATTCAAATCGGATTGTCCATCTGAATCCAAATCTCGGCAACCAAGTCGATCGCGCCAGGAATCGCCCCATTCATTGGGGCATGCATCGGGAGTCACTCCAACGGGGTTTTCACCAAACCCATCACCATCACCGTCAACCCACTGCGTGATTTCATTGGGCAAATCGTCACCAGCATCTGACCAACCATCACCATCGGTATCGGGGCAACCGTATCGATCAACGGTTGAATTACCATAGGTGAGCGGACAAGCATCCCCTTGCCAACCATCAATATTGTCTCCAAATCCATCACCATCGGTATCCCGCCATTGCGAAGGTTCCCATGGGAAATCATCGACTTGATCACCGATTCCATCTCCATCTTGATCAGCCCCATACATTAGGATGAATCCATCTGCACCCGCAGCTGCGCTGTAGGATATTTGCCCAGAACCATCGGTTGCAGTGTTGTGGAAATATCCTCCGAAGGCATACATGCCATTTCGCATTGCTACAGAATATCCATATTCTGAACTGGAACCACCGAATTTCTTCATCCAATCCCAACCACCTGAAGATGGAACATGGGCCATGAATGCATCATTTGAACCGGAAGATGAGAGTTGAGAGTTCCCGAACCATGCTGTGTTGTAATACATCCCGGAGACTGTAATATTACCCGAGATTTTGTCCATATCAAGATCGTAGCAGTAATCTGTGCTAGAACCGCCTGCATTTTGCGCCCACTGGTGAACACCATTTGCATTCCATTTGGCGACAAAACAGTCCCAATTACTGGATTGTTGGTAGGCGTACATCCGGTTGTTGTTGTTGGTATCAAAATCCATCAGATAGTAGAAGCGACCACTGACGGCCACTTCACCATTGTTGTCAATGCCTACACCTTCCCCGTGGGAACTGTATGAGGATTGGAAATATCCCGCCATTTTCGCCCACGAGACTTGACCAGCATTGGTGAACTTGGCCACAAAGACACGGTAGTAACTGCTTGATTGGTAACTCGGAGACAGTTCAGGTCCACCGGCTTCACCGAAGTTGATACGATAACTGAATTCACCCGTTATTGCGATTTCGCCATTGTCATTGACATCAACGTCCTTCCCTCTTTGATAGTATGAACCGTAGAATCGCTTGGCCCAAACAAAGTTGCCAGCATTATCGAGCTTCGCCAAAAAGGCCTCTTGATAGCTGTATGAATTCAATGTGATAGAACCGAAATACCCCGTGTTGTAATATTCGCCGGTCAAGTATGCGTTTCCTGCATTGTCCACAGCCACACCATTGCCGTAGTCGGAACTGCTGCCGCCTGCTGATTTCGCCCAAATCCAATTCCCACCACTGTCCAACCGGGCCACGAAAATGTCGTTGCTACCTTGGCCTGAGAGAGTTGTAGAGCCGAAAGCTGCTGAGTTCGATGAATAGTAGTAACCGGTGATGGTTACATTCCCGCCATCGTCTACGGCAATATCTCTGCACTGATCGCTAGAACTCCCTCCTGCACGTTGAACCCAATCCCATGCACCATTGCTCAATCGACCCACAAAGACGTCATAACTACCGGAAGATGACAGTGTGGTGTTTCCAAAAACCGCAGTATTGTAGAAATAGCCGCAAACGTAAGTGCGCCCCTGGGCATCCATCTCAATTGACATCACTGAATCGGTACTACCGGAACCTGAAGCATGGGCGCCCCAAAGCAGGGCATTAGCTGTAGAGCGTGCTGCATTTTGTGGTTCAAATTCAGCCTCGAGTTGTGTTTTTTCGGTGAATCCAAGTGCCGGTGCAAAAAGCATCAAACCGACTAGAATCAAGGCAACAGACTGGCTTCGCATGTGCCTATGACGTCACTTGCACGTCAAGAGTGTTACGACGCATCCTATAGGGATGCGGTTAGTGATATGGATGCAAGGTGACATATCGGTTGAGGCGGTTGACAAAGGATTCTCCGTCCTCTACATTGTGTGCCATTGCTCGTACGGCTTCTTCAATCAAGGCATGTTCATCCGGTTGAATGCCCATGACCCTCCGCATGACTTCGAGCATGCTCCATTCATCTTCTGTGATCACCTCATCAACCAATGCAGCAATCAATGCGGTTTGGTAAGTCGTCGCGTCGCCCATCTGTCGCATCTCGTATTCACTTACATTGGATGCGTTAATGGGTGTCTCAACTTCATCCCTGAGAACTTCCCATGCTTCACCCATAATATCGCCTGGCAAGGCAAAAGCTCGAGCGATAACGGAAAGGATCGACATTTCATCATCAGTCACGATATCGTCTTCGACTGCAGCCTCGAGGGTGCGCAGGTAAAGGTGGAGACCACGGCTTTCGGGGAGCGCCATGACTGTTGGACAGGGTTCGTGTGTATAAGCCAAATCCATTCAGCATGAGATTTCGTTAATCTAGGGCTACGATTTGTGTACTACGGCGTGTGATACAAAAAATCACATTCTAGGATACAATATCGCGAAAAAATTCGCCTAAAGCGTAGACTGAGTTGTGTTTATTGCATACACGCCAACATCTAATTTGTAATACGTTTGTATTTCATTATGCAATACATTCATATGCTGGTTAGTCTGACGAACAGATGAGCCGAGGAGTGAGCCCGATGCCTGCCAGCCAGATGACCAGCCTAAGAATTCCCGAAGAGCACCTGATGCTACTCGACCAGAGAATCGGATTCGATGGTTTTCGAAATCGATCCGATGTCATTCGCGCAGCCGTGCAGTTCTTCCTTGATGCGACACCCAGCAACGCGCACGTACGTACAGTCAAGTTTGACATCGGGACTGAAACTCGATATCAGCTTGAGCAACTCTACGAATTGCGTGGTATTTCTCATTCAGAAGCAGCCCGGCAGGGCTTGGAACTCTACCTGCGTCAGACACTCGCAGATACAGAGACACTCACGACACTGCTTGAAGCACGTGTCGCAGAGATGCGTGAACGAACGCAACCACATGAGGATCACACTGCGTAAGCAGAAGCACCAACCAGGGGCGGAGAGACGTGGCAACGTACAATGATGGGATGCACACCGCGGGGGGGCGTGAAAACCCCCCCGCAACTTCCCATTGGAATGGGTTTTCTTCACTTCGCCTTCGAGCCAAATCAGCTTCAAACCACACCCCCCCTCGCTTCGGCGGGGGACCCCCTTCCTCGACGAATGCATAGGACACTCGTCACCCCCCTCCCCGCCCTCGGGCGGGGAACCCCCCAATCTGCCAACTAGAGACCTCGTTTCGAACTCCGAGGGTGTAATCTTCAAGGGGGGCCGAGCCACAGGACGGGTTCCATGACTGCGGAGCATTCTGTCACCGGGGCGCGATTTCTAGCGCATGAGGCACTCCGCGAGAGCCAAGTTGACATGATCAATGACGGCTTGGAAGCGGTTTCGAAGGGTGGATTCTTGTTTGCCAATGCACCCACGGGAATTGGAAAGACTGCAGCATCACTCTCCGCGGCATTAACCGTCTCAAGACAGAATCCTGGTCAACATGTCCTTTTCATGACTGGTCGCCAATCACAGCACAAGATTGTGGTTGAGACCGTACGAAATATCAACGCGCGATTGTCGGAAGATGAAACGCCCGTAACACTGGTCGATATGATTGGTCGAGAATCGATGTGCGAATACGTAGACCGGGCGACTGGCAAATGTTCCTGTGAACAAGGCATTCCCGATAGCGAACGCCACAACAGGAGGTTTGCTTTGGTCCAAGAAATCCTCAGTCACCCTCAACATGTTGATTTCTCGATCGAATTTGCTTCAAAACGCAGGATATGTGCTTGGGCCGCGGCTCGTCAAGCCGCAACGGATGCAGACATTTTGGTCTGTGATTACAATCACGTGTTTCTGGAAAGTGTGCGTAAAGCTTCTCTTCCATCGATGGGGATCGAACTTGAAAATAGCATCATCGTCGTCGATGAAGCACACAATTTACCGAACAGAATTCGGCGTAGTTTGAATCTCAACTTGAACTTCAAAATGATTCGCGATGCAATATTCAACTTGCAAGAGTATTGTGAGACCCATGAAAAAAGCCGAGGGGAGAGTGCTGTTTTTTCAGAAAGTATTGCCCGCGCGAGGCTTTGTGAAAAGGCACTTGAGCGATACAAAGGGCGTTTTTCCACATGGACGCGAAGTCTACGGGATTCGAATGCAAAATCAGGAGATATCGGTGATGCCATTGAAGAAAAAATCGATGCTGGTAAAGTTCTATCAATGTTGAGGCAGGAATTGAGCAAGGAAGATTTGGATGTCCAAACCACCATTGGCATTCTACTCTCGGTTGAGGTTGATGCCGAAGAGGGTGATGATGACGAACTCGATGCCCACCGTCTGGCGAATTTTCTTGCTGTTTTGGAACGATATGAGCAATCACCGGCACTCTGTGTAGTCTTCAATTCCCAAGCCAATGAACATCGTGTAACCACACACTTACTCGACCCAGGTATCGTCAGCTACCCGGTAATGGATACAGTCCAGGGAGGGATTCTGATGTCAGGAACCCTGACGCCACCAGAAATGTACGCCGATACTTTGGGAGTACCCCCTAACCGACCTATTGTCGCGGAATCCTACCCTTCTCCATTTATGGCCGACCGAAGGCCAGTCATGATCGCCTCGGATGTGACTTCAAAATACACTGCAAGAGGTGAGGCGAACACAAGGAAAATACGCGACCATATTCAAGCCATATTGCAGCAAACACCGGGTCATGTCGCTATATTTTGTCAATCCTACCGAATGCTGGAAGAGGTCGTCGTCGATGGATATTGGCCAGGTCGAAGATTGGCTGTCGAAGAGAAAAATTGGTCCAAACGGGTTGTTGACAAAAATATCAGCAACCTGTACAATGCTCGAGATGGAGGTACAAAGGTCATCCTTGCAGGTGTTTTTGGTGGACGACTTGCAGAAGGGGTCGACTATTCAGGAAACATTCTGGATGCAGTCATTTGCGTGGGGATACCGATTGCCCCACAAACGGTGCCACAAACTGCATTACGCGAGTATATTGACAACAAACATGGGCGTGGGAATGGATGGAAGTACGGAGTTTTACAACCCGCAGTAAACAGTGTATTGCAAGGGATTGGCCGCGCCATCCGCAAGGCCGAGGATCGGGCGTTCATTCTACTGTTGGACAACCGGTTGTTATCAGGACAATATCGTTCTTGTTTGCCCCCAACCATGCAGACGTTCACAGCAGACGATGCAAAACGGACATCACGTATGGCCAAACGATTCTTTCAACGTCATCCGGAACCCGCAAAGGGGGATTAGGCCCATGGATGGGTTCAAGGACACCCAATGATGCGGAGTGAGTGGGGAGAGGACATGGATTGGACTAACGTTGAATTGGTCAGCATTCCCGACCAGGGTGAGAAAGCCAAGCCTGAGCCCATTCTTGCAGGGCTTTCAGCGAGTCCATCGAATTTGCATGAGGCTTTTCTAACCGATTTACCACATTTACAGGAAACGCAAAATGCTCATGCGTCACTTCTTGCGACCGCGGGTGGAGAGGTTGAAGCACATTTCTCAGCAATATCGAACCTGCAAACGGCCGACACTGCAATTGCAACACTTGGGGGCTTTCGAGAAGGTGATTCGCTCGTCCTACCGTTACAAGGTGCCATTCAAGATCACGTTCAATTGGAAATGGCAATCGATGGTGAAATCACCGCTCTGAAACTGCAAGCTGAGGGAGTTGACGGATCCAAACTATCGCGAACATTCACACTACCTGCGGGGAGTCAACTGGCCCAAGCCGGGTGGCGGGGCAACAGCCTGATTCTGGAATTCAATCAGGACCGTTAAGCCGTTGGTGGAGCTGCAGTTGCAGGCATTTGAACTGCATTCTCGATTTCTGCGATTGCTCGTTGAAGAGCCGCTGCTGCTTGGCTGCGGTGACTTTCGCCCAGTTCTTGTCGGCTGTATCTCGCAATCTCAAACATGTTGTCAAGAGCAGTCAAGGCCTCATCACTAATGGTTGGCATCGCCTTACGAATCGCCATTTCAAACTCTCGAACGGTTTCGAAGTCTCGACGTAGATGACCATGGGCCATCAAGACGCCACAGAGTTCTTCATAGCAGTGGAAAATCGCTTCTCGAATCGCATCCCCTGCTGCCAAAAGCTCGGCAGTATATGAGAAGATTTCCGCCAACTCATCGATTGCTTCCCGGCGGCGTGTATAGAGAACCCAAGCGCCTGCACCCGCAGCAATAACAAGTGCCAATACAACGGCATAAACCCAATTCGAGACACTGTCTGCGGCCTCACTCTGTGACTCATATTCGAGCATGTAGATGTCACGCGCGAGGTTGTCACGACTGTCTTCTGAAAGTTCGACGGATGAACTGTTGAATTGCAAGTACAGAGTACCCCAGTAGTCTTGATCCGACAGGGGCGGTAGTGCCTCAGGTACTGAGAATTCGAATGACCAGACCCCACCTTCGTCCGTATAGCCTGCCAAGAACATCTCAAACGGCTCAATCTCAGATTGGTTCTGTAGATGCGCTTCAATGGCGACTCCTGGGATTACTTGACTTGAAAACAAGTCTCTAACAGTCACAGTGCCGTTAATCGAATGTGAATCCCAAGCAACAGTGATGGTCTCTGGATTAATTTCGAATGTTGCGCGTACGCGCAGGAACAGTTCGGCTGTGGTATTCCCAGAATTGAGATAACGCAGATTGTCTTGTTCACTCGTGAGAATCAATGTGATTTCACCCGGATTCATGAACCGATCAGCAGTGAATTCAATCACGAATCCGCCAGTTAGGTTGTCCCAAACAAGGTTCGATGTTGGCAATGATGTATTGCCATCCATCAGCACCAATGAGAGGTTCGACAGTGTGTTTCCGTTGCCACCCACTTCATCGACACGGCCCTCAATTCGTACTGGATGGGTTGAATCGCTTCGAATTGAATTGTCTGATACAAATGTGATTTGCACATCTACATCAGCCCAAGTTGTGACGGTCACTTCATTTTCACTACCCAACCAAGAGGAATCGCCTGGGTATAGAACTGTAACGAGATGGTCACCGCGTGTGCTGGACATATCGACTGGGATCGATAAAGTGAAATTCCCATTTTCATCGGTGGTCAAGGTAGCAATAGAGGCACCATCGAGTGCCACCTGAACCTCCACATTTGCAATTCCTGGAAGTCCGACAACATCACTATCGTACAACCGGCCCGAGATGAACCAATCAAAGCCACGTGTCGCATCACCGCCGTTGGCGGATAGTGAAATCGCAGAATGGTGCGCGACGGATAGTGTTTGGTTAGCGACTCCACTCCGATACCATCCTTGCTCAGGAGCGTAGACTTCGATGTCGTGGCTACCCAATTCCATGTTCGTTGGGATGGTCCAATTCAGAATCCAAATGCCGTTTTCATCCGTGGTTGCATTGCCAATGAGCATGCCATTGATTCGAACATCGACATTGTGGCCTGCGACCCACCCCGCTGGTAAATTGTCACGAACTGTACCGGTAAAGGCCACCGTATCACCAATCGCAACCGCTTCGGGGGGCGTTATTTCGATATTGACTGAACTAAACACTTGCCAATCGATGCTTGAACTCGAGGGCAGATAGAATGTCGCCCCAGCATACTCAACATCCATGGTGACCGGACCAAGAGTCATGTCAGCAGGTACTGGATAGAATACGTCGAATGTACCGTTCTCATTGCTTGTTACATTTGTCAGGAACACACCATCTAGATAGATGCTAATCGTCATGTTTGCTACAGGTCGGTCGACGGAGTCAACCAAAATTCCACTCAATGAAATCAGCTGTTCTCGATCAATCTCTCCGCCACCAGCGACAATTTCAACCGATGTCGGTTGTGTTACATTGAACTCTGCTGAAGCGGTAGAGCCTAGATAGTACTCGGGATTGACTGAATCGCCTGCACCCACCGGATCTACCCATAGGTAGCCACCAAGGAATCTCACTTCGAGCGCATGGCCTCCAGCTTCGGTATCCTGTGGAAGCGTGTATACGAGAGAGTACTCACCTGTGGAACCGTTGGAAATGGTTGCCCAGGTGCTGCCGACATTGTTGCCATCGATAATCAGGTGAATGACTCCACCGGAAGCATTGCCTTCAGTGTCGAGAAGAGGCATTCCCCACTCATCTAGCAAGGTACCATTGACGATCAAAGTTTGTCCGGCAATCAACTCACCCTCTATGCTGTCAATGGTCAAGACCGTCGGAGCAAGAATGACAATTCGCGTCGAAGTGGCGTCACCGATTACACCAGTAGTGCCGTTCAATCCTGCATAATTTGCCAAGATTGTATGTGGGCCTGGCACGGTTGTATTCAGGACTTGGATTTCCACCGTACCGAATCCATTCGCATCGGTCGTAACTGTCAGAGGTGTGTTCATACCGACGGGGTCAATTGAAACCGTTTCATTGGCAATCGGATTCCCAGCATTGTCGACCAAAGAGATGTTGAGAGTGAAATTGTCACCTCTCACAGTTCGATCTTCCAGATTCAAGTCCAATGGGGACGTAATTGTCAGTACAGAATACCCTCGACTGTCGAACGTGTTGTTTGCTGTACTAAACTCGTAGAAGTTGACCGTTGGGGTGTACTCGGCCGTAATCAGATGCGTACCACGTGGGAAATCCGCATCAAGAGTCACCCAGGCCCACCAACTACCGTTGCCTTGAGCGGTCCCATTGGCCACAGTGAATGTGTTCGTGAACCCATCAATATCGAAAGTGAGAGTCGGTAGCATGGGCGTACCATCACGAGTGATGATTGCAGAACCATTGTCTGATACCAGAGTACCCGTCACATTGAATCCACCACCCGCAATTGGGTTGTCCGTGATGGTATCTACGACCAAGACGGTGATTGAACGGACCGTGACGGTGTTGATTGGGCTGGCATCCGGGAGCAGGTTCCAAGTTCCATTGTAGTGAAGTGTAATGGTGATTGGACCCAACGGTTGTGTGGTTGGGATGTTGTATGTGAATTCAACACTACCATTCACATCCGTAGCGGTTTCAGCCAGCCATGTGTCATGGAATTGAGAAGATACGGTGGTGAAGTTGAGGACTCGTGGAGCACCGTTGCAGGTGTCACAGCCAAAGTCTGTGGTCTCGACCAACTTTCCTCCGAATGTCACAGAATCACCACGATTAACGACGATTCCGGAGAGAGGATAGGTTTGCTCAAAGTCGGTGACACCCATCACCAGTATGTCATGCGTACCGGTCGCAGTAAGATAGAATGGATTGGAACCCTCAATGACTGAGACAACAAGGGTGTGATTACCACTGGTGATTCCATCAAGTTCCGGATCAGAGTTCACACTGAGGTTGAAGGTCCCATTTACTGCGGTAGTAAATCCGGACGCAAGCAATTCATCGGGTTCATCCAACCAGAAAACATCCACACGAACCGGCCCAGAGAACGGTCGTGAAGAATTGACTGAATCTTGCACAACTCCTGTCAGCTGGAAATTGGTTCCAGCAACTACTGTTGTGGGAGTCGACGGATCGAATACGACAGAACTAATCACTTGTACAGTAACATTTGCCATGGTATCGTTGCCCGTGTAGCGCGCACCATTGTTGGTCGACAACGTATCACTCTGGTCATCATACATGACCATCCATACATCGTAATACCCCGGCTCCTGCTGTAGTGGAACCGTCCATGTCAGAGTCACACGGCCATCACTGTTGGTCGCGAATGTTCCCAAGGAGGTGTTGGCCCCATTTGCATCCCAGAAGAATTCAACACCGGCTTGAGAGATGTTTTGCATGTCTTCAAGACCGAGGGGGGCTTCAGAATAGAACGCTGCAATATCTTTGACGTCGACTTCAATCACCAAGTCATTGCTCACTTCCACAAGGAGGTTTGAATTGTTGACCAGCAGAGTCGACTCGGACTCGGTCCCAATTTCAAAAGTGTAAGGTTCTTCCAGATTGTAGTAAGCACCACCGGGTGGAGCGCCCGCTGCAAAGTCTGCAGAGACGCTGATGTCCCAAATTCCACCAGGCATATTGGTGGGCATCGTGAATGAGAAATTGTACAGACCCGTGGTTGAATTCACCGGAACCGAACCGATTGGAATCAGTGTGGGGGGAGGAGGGTTACCCATTGGATCCGGTGGACCCACACCGGGAATCTCAAATTCAAAGATGAGGGTTGTCTGATTGCCCGTGATTATATTGTTGGTCAAATCATCACGCATATCACCAGTAATGTAGGTTGTCGAACCGATGTGAACCCAATCCGAAGCCAAGGTTGAACTGATGAGGATCAATCCAGTGACTCGAACATCACCTTGGCTGGTTGCATCCTTGTACCATTGTGTCGACGATGTATAGTTGGTGTACCAAACATAGTCACCAACAGGTGTACTCGGATCTGGGACCCAATCGATAATCAAAGAACCCGACTCGGCATCCACTGAATTGTTCGTGGCGATTAATTGCCCGTTGAATGTCGAAAGATAAGTTCCGTTAGCCGGCAATACGTAGTTACCACGGTGATCTGTCAAACCGATGACGGATGTCGTATCAACTCCTCTTTCAAGGGGACCAATGTTGTATTCGATATTGACAATCGTCTGTAAACCATAATTCAGCCCTGTGTTCGTTGATTCTTCTTGGAGCCCTGCAATGTCACTGGCACCGAGGACATCTGGGATGAAGAGCAACTCGACATCAAGATAGCCAGGATCCAGCATTTGAGCATTTGCAACGCTGAAATTCCATACCAGACTGAAGTTTCCTGGGCTTGAAGACCAGGTAGAAGAGTTGAGGACCCATGATGTGATATTCTCCATCGGACCGGAAGAACCGTTCATCCGCATTTGCAACCAAAGTGTTCCTTCCATTGGTACAACAGATACACCGCGAGAGAGTACGGTACCGTTGATGAATAGATTCTCATCGACTGGTAGTAGTGAATCATTGGCACCGGGTCCTTCCAATGTCGCAGTGAGATTGGGGGCGGCACTGATGTTGAAATTCAAGTTGTAGGTACTCGGTAAGGCATGGTAAGTTGGTGGCGATACAAGATGTAGACCATCGACATGCCAACCCGGGAACTCAATGACTGCAGGCAAGAGTCCAATATTCTCATTCTCATCAAGTGTGACATTGAACTCGTAATACCCATCTTCACCTACAGTGGTTTGCATAGACACGGCACCATCAACCGAACTGGTGTAGTTCATGAACAAGATTAGCGAACCAACATCGCTTGGGTCGAGGAATGGAATGCTTTCCCATCGCACGTTTCCGGAAACCAGTGTTGTCGTCCCTGCTCCTACAATTGGTTCTCCAGGTAACGAAGGTGTATCTTGGGTAATGTTCAGAGTATCCGTGACGTTGATGGTCCAGCTGAATGTCTTGTATGACAGTTCAACATATCCACCCTGAGTGACCTCAACCACCAATGAACCATAACCAGGTTCGATGATTTCAGCCGGTACACCACGTAGGCTAAAGTTTCCAAGTGAGCCGGTGATTGTCTCACCCAATTGGCGTGCACCAGTGGCGCCCAAACTAGGATTGATGTTGGCAATTGCCGGTGGCATCAGATAGAGGCGGACGGTGTGATTTTCAATCGCCGTGTTGTTATCTGTGAACTCTAAGGTACCATTGAGCCAAATATTGCCTGTTGAGAGATTGCGGTGAACCGTCAATGGTTCCCAAGTTTCATTGACAACTTGCGTCGGGGCTGCGGCTGGACAAGGGTCGAGTGGAATCCAACCCATGTCCAATGAATTGCCGGCAGGGTTGGTCTGCAGGTGTACTTCAGACCAAGAATCAGAGTGTACACCTGCAACAGTGTAACCTTGGCCATTCCAGTAACCCCCATGGTATCCTGTAACCTTTCGCGCAGGAAGACCTGCCAAGCGTAGCATGGTTGTGAAGGCAGTCGAGAATTCCGTACATCGACCCTCCTTGGCTGCGACAACAAGGTGGAAGGTGAGATCTTCACCAATCGGCAAACCACTACCATCGTAGTTGCGTAAATATTCGGTAGTACCATTCCCATTCAAGAGGAACTCCTGGATTGCAACAGCCTTGTCATAGGCGCTCACTGCACCCGCATCATTGATGACTGCATTCGTGATGTTGAATACTTCTGAATACGGATGGGATGGATCGTTGAATTCACTGGGTACATCCAACGCATATGTTCCTGCTCCTGCGTATGGGATGGACAAATCCAACTCACTGGTGTCATACCATATTTCAGGAGCATCAACAAACATCCCGACCAAACCGGCATCCTCTACCTTAATGTCGTGAGTAATGTTACCATGACTGAGATTGGCCAATGTATCGGCCCAACCCATGATTCCTGTTGTCGCATACGGGTAGGGCACGTTGGCACTCTCAACCGGGTTGACGAATTCAAGAGACCAACTTTCGGTCGAATTTCGGAACGTACTGTTCGCAATCCACTGTTCGTTCCCGAAGCCTTGAGCCACGGGGGTCCAAATCTGGTTGGATGCATTCTTTCCGTAAGCCGCGCCCGTGTATGCATCATAAGTATGAACACGCCAATATCGGTCTAACGTTGCATCAACACCGAATGTGGTGTTGTTGGCATAGAATACAATCTCATTTTGGATGACATCATCATTGGGGTTCCACGGGTCGAAGTTTCCACCTATACAGTTGAACACCCACAATGGAGGAGGGCACTCTTCTCCATCAATCATGCCACCGCCATCAGTATCAGGGTCGCGCCAGTCGGTACCCGTGATGTTCTCTACACTGTCTGGGATTCCATCACCGTCGGTATCGATTGGGTTTTGATCGTCGCTTGGATTGTTCTGTGGGTTAGTCCCATCGATGTATTCCTGACCGTCCCATACACCTCCGGCATCGGTATCGGGGACCAGATAGTTTGTGACGTAAGTATCCACAGTTCCATTCCCAATGATGCCGGGGATGAATGACACTGGACAACCGGTATTGTTCTCAAAGTAATTGTTCAACAGGTCGCCATCTGAATCGAGATTATTGTGACAAGGTTCCATGGGGTCGGTTCCACCCATGACCTCATCGTAGTCATCGACACCGTCGCCATCTGAATCGACTAAAGTGGGCAGAGATGTGAATCCAAAGGTACCCATCAATTCCTGCCAATCGGCTAGGCCATCTCCATCCGTATCTTCGAAGTCATCGTCACAATGGCGTTGAGTGGAGCCAATGGTGCCTGTGTTAATCGCATCATAATGACACCATGAACCGTTCTTACTCACAGCATCGGTGGTACCCGTTGGAGGAGGTAGAGCGACTCCCAAGAGAATGTTAGATTGAATTGAAGAATATGCGAACGAGGTATGTTGTCCACTAGAATCGTTGTAATATCCAGTTCCACCGTTGGGATTGAAACCGGATGCATTGGCCAACGTTAAGCGTTGTAAGGCGGGGTCATAACTAGAAATCAATGACGAGAAGTCGATGAAAGAATCACAGGGATCTGTCCCGTGTGACCAATTTCGCTCATCTCCATCACCAACGCCACCGAAATCAGAATCAAAGACATTCCAGAGCGTACAGGAGAGGTTTTCTTCCCAGTTTTCAATCCCATCATTATCGAAGTCTCCGGCATCTTCACGACGAGTCGGGTCCGTCTCATTGGCATCGATTTGCCCATTGCCGTTCTTGTCTTCATCACCATCATCGAGTAAATCGTCATCGGTGTTGTTGTCGCGGGGGTCACTCGCCTGGGCCGGGTTTCCGTACAATCCATTGACTTCAACACCATCATCGATACCGTCACTGTCGGTATCAACGTCAGTGGGGTCCGTCAGTAGGACAAGAGCCTCGTGGGAGTCATTCAGACCATCGCCATCCGTATCGGCAATCAACGGATTTGTCGTGAATACACCGTCGACTTCAGCTGTCAATGTCGTACAACCACCCGGTCCAATCGCTAGAACAGGATTGCAAGGAGAAATCGTTTCTGTTCGGCCGCTATTCGCAGGCCCGGGCTGGAAGTAATCCACGCCGTTGTTGCTGGTGTCCCATGACGGATTCATGTATTCGTAGATGTTGACTAGACCATCGCCATCAGGGTCGCCGAACATACCGTCAGCGTTTGAGGGGCTGGTCGCGTTCAGACCATTGGCAACTTCCCAACCATCCGACATCCCGTCATTGTCCGTATCCCAGCCATCGGGATCTTCATCGATATCACCGTCTCCATCATCGTCATCGCTCCCACAGTTGGAATCACCATCGTTGTCTGGATCTTGAGAATCGACCAAGCCGTCGTAATCATTGTCAATGTTATCGTTGCACATGTCGCCCATCGGATCTTCATCGGTTCCATCCGAACCTTGGCCTTGAGTGGCTTGCATGGCGGTTTCTTCATCCCAATTTCGAACAGGAACTGTGCCATTCCACCATACACCGTTGTCCAATACACTGGGCGTGCTGGACAAATCCCACGTCGAAGGCTCGAGGTAGGTGTACTCCTGTAGATTGGTCAAACCATCGCCGTCGGGGTCACCGGCAGCGCCATCATTGCCGAGACTTGAGGCATCCAAGGGGTCCAATCCATACTGGTATTCCCATCCATCGGGCAAGCCGTCGTTGTCACTGTCCCAATCGGTCGGTTGGGTATTGAGAAGGAATTCAAGACCAAGGGTCAATCCATCGCCATCTTGATCGGTGGAAGCCGCAGCTTCCCAACTGGCAAATTGTAGCGCTGCAAGGCTCGAGAAAATCATCAGTAAAGTCAGACCAACCGCACGGTATTTCTGCGTTCGCAGTGTCAATCCGGCGGCGACCGAGGAGGAAGATACGTTCGTAGGCATGGCTGAACCCAGTCATCTCCGTGCCCATCAGGGTATTAAGACAAATGGAGCGGTGTTCGGACAGATTTCGACCCTCCTAAGGAGGGTCAAACGAAAATCACCTAGTCAAGATCGACAAGTTCGATGTCATCATCATCGTATGTATCATCATCATCAGAAGAAACTAAATCCGGTAATTCAAGACCCTCATCTTCGTCCTCTTCTTCATCATCGTCCACCCATACATCGACGTACTCAATGCGATTTCTTCGCCCGGAGACTGCCGCAACAAGGAGGATAATCATGCCCAAACCAATGGCAATTGTTGCCGGCCTTGGATTGGTCAATTCATTGACAATGATTTCAGTGATACTGTTCATTGACACTTGGATTGTCAACGTTTTTTCAGCTGTATATTGTTCTCCGAACGATTCCTCCTCCGAGAGAGGTTTGGCGGAGACTACTACCTCCTTTTGGTCCCCATTAAGCGCCGATTCACCGGCCGTGATTGTCACGGTAAACGACACCTCGCTGAATGCCTTCACTGTCACGACTTGCGCACCATTCTGGCTGACTACATCTGCATCCCAATCACCAGAGACATCAACATCGAGCAATACCATTACATCGGTATTTCCATCGTTCTTGACCTTCATCTGAATCTCACTAATTCCGCCAGGCTGCAGAGCATGAATTTGGGTAATTTGATGGATGGAGAGTTGAGGCTTATCCTTGCCAATCAGGATTGTCAACGGCAAATCGAAGTAGCGTGCGAGTGAGAGATCGGAAATGTCTTCACGGATTCGTAGATAGATGGTGTGATTGCCTTCAGGAACTTGCGCTGTCAGAGTGATGTCGAGATTGATCAACTGGGAGTCGCCAGGAGCCAACTGGACACGAGGTGATGGGTCCTCATTCGTATCAGTGATTTCATACATCCACAAACTGTAATTCTCGTTTGCATCTGGATACAAGTCCTCGTTAATATTGCGATCCAAATCCTTCGGGTTGACAATCAACCAATCGGTAGCGGTATTGCCCTCTGCCATGGTGTTGGTAATATCGATATCAAAGGATATCTTTTCCGCACTATTTAGACAAATGTCCGCCTCTACGTGGCCAAATGGTGTTGCATCGCAATCGTAAACCACCTCAGCTTGGATTCCGAAAGTTCGCTGGATTGTGAAGGCGATGGTCGCCTTCTGAGTCGAATTGCCCATACTAATCGTCTCAAGTTCGATCATCCCCGTATCAGGGTCGTCTCGAGAGGTCGAGGGTTTGACTTGAAGACGAATCGTTTGCGTTGTGTGGCGATCCAGACTTGAAGTATGGAACGTCCCATCACCTTCATTTTCCTCGATACGCTGACCTGTATCGTTATCCCAAAACCGCAGATTTGCATTCGAGTCTTGCTTGACATCGATTCGGAATTGATCGGTGTCAAAACCCGTGTTGAAAATCTCAAGGTAGAACGTGGTGTAAACACCATCTTCAACGTAGCGTGGTACCGTCTCATCGATGTTTAGAGCACCGGTACTGTTGGCATACTGATTGTCATGTTCTTCAGGCCAAAGGCTGACCATTGGTGGGGCATAGGTATCCAGTTTTTCAAGGTCCAACTGCAAGGTTGTTTGATGAACCATGACCGATTGAGAATCATAAGCGACCGCACGAATTTGAATGGTGTCGGGAGACCCTGATAGATCATCTGGAGCCGTCAACAGTAGTGTTGGATGAGCCGTGTTGCCACCACCTGAAAGCGGATAAATACGGTCCGCCTTATTAAACTCAATAATCCAGTTCGAACCGAAGTTTGTCAGGACTGCCATCTCACAAGTAAGGTTGTACCCACTTCCAGATGCACCCACATGTCGCAGATCGAGATTCACCGGCGTCGTTGAGCTCGGTGCAATGTATTCGACCACTCTTTCACTGCCGTGTGTGAGTGAGATACCATACTCGTTCATCCGAACGGTGGGGTGGTCAATGGCGAACACTTTACCCTGGATATTTCGAACTTCCACTTCAATTTCATAATCGCCAGATTCCAGTCCACCGGGATAACTCCAGTTGTATTGTGCTCTCTGGGCATTGCCGTCTTCATCAATTTCATTCTCACTAAAAGTGTGAGTGAATGCAATGGTTGTATCCGGCTTGGTCATCACGAGCGAGACTTCGTCGATATCTTCTCTCCCAAATCCGTTTAGCAATTCCAAGTTGAATTGCATCACACGCATTTCCTCGTCATCGTTGGGGAACCAGGTATCGACTTCTGGATCCGTCCAGACAGCACCAGGTCGCTGGACCTTAACCTGTGAGCCCTCAAGTGGGCGAACATCAATTTCGATTTGTGAAAACCGATTGGGTTCATCATCGATTTCGTTCCATGCAACCCAAGCATCGCACTCTGCATTCCCACCACCACCAGGCCATTGTCGCCCGCTGGTGCCACCATCCGATCCGTTTGGTGTATCCGGAGTGTCACCTCCACCTGAACTGCAATCCATGTCGGCTGAGACCACGACCTTGAGCCGCTCCCCTTCATCTACAGTAAAGTCGCCATTCCCAGTCCAACTGGGCCGGAAAAGACGTTCATTAAAGCCACAGGTTTCACCGCCTCCAATCAGGCCGCCACCACCGGGATTACAGGCATCGGATTGCATTTCCTCAGTTGCTATAATTGCAGTACCTGCGACTAGAGAGATGGTCCAATCAACCGTCGAACCTTCTTGTCCAGTTGCCTTCAAGAATAGTAAAATTTCGACATCGTATTGGCTCCCATCGGGAGAACCGCTGAACACCATGTCAGTAAGCAACTGATCGGTGGAAAACTCGACATTGGTACCTGAAGCTGATTCCTCATCCTGGCCACCACTGTCGGGACGATCAGTTGTAATCCTTCCATCCGTAGGATGACCCCCTGGAGCTGAAGCGAAGTAGAGATCGTAACTGACCGTGCTAGAATTGCTGCGCGTTGGCAATTCTTTGAGTTCGGAATGGGGTGACGCAGCGCCTACAAACAAGGAACCCACCATGATGGCAACCAGAAGGATGGCTACCGAATGATTGTCTCTTGAAGCACCCAGCACAGGCTCACCTACGGTGACTCCGTACACCATGGTCCATTAAACGGTTTGCAAAAGGTGGTTGTTTTGCGCATCGGGGAAATATCCCACATCAGGAACGGATGAATCACCGAAATTGGTGCAGGGGGTGGGATTCGAACCCACGAAGGCATCGCCACCGGAGCTTAAGTCCGGCCCCTTTGACCAGCTCGGGTACCCCTGCGGACTGCTTGAGCCGGACTCGGGACTTGAACACTACGACAAAGACCAGCCGCCATCGACGTCGATAATCTGACCAGTAATGTAGTCGGGACCCCCGGCCAAAAACAGAACTGTATCAGCAATTTCTTCGGCCAATCCCTGCCGCCCCATCGGTATAGACGAGAGGATTGAGGACCGTTTCTCCTCGGATTCCCAATCTTGGAAGAGAATTGCGCCGGGGCCAACGGCGTTGACTCGAATCATCGGTGCCAATTCTTGCGAAAGGCTGCGAGTTACGGAAAGTAACGCTGCCTTCGAAGCACAGTAATGGCTGAGATGAGGCCAATCACCTCGACCGCTGGCATTGTCCACTAAATTGATGATGGCACCGGGTTGATTTTTGCCACCAAATCGTAGGTGAGGGGCTGCATGATGGATCAACATTAGAGGTGCTTCTGCATTGATTTTCCACATCATGCGAGCCGCATCGGTAGACATCTCATCCAGCGACATGCTCTCAAATATAGAAGCGTTGTTGACAAGAATATCCAAACGTCCCGCTTGCTCAATCACGGCTTCAATTAAAGCACTTCGATCATCCTCTTCGGAGAGATCCCCTCGAACCAGAAATGCTTCCCCTCCCGAATCTTCGATTTCTTCTATCAGATCCTCTGCAGCTGCAAGATTACGGTGACAGTGTACAGCCACAATCGCCCCGGCATTAGCCAGTCGCCGAGAGATTTCTGCACCAATTCTTGCCGACCCACCAGTTACAAGGGCCACACGGTCATCGAGAGGATTCGCCATGACATGCGGGCAGAGGTTCCCGCCTTCAATTCTCCGAACCCGACCCTAGGGTCGGGGAACAAACGATTAACTGAGGCCGACGATACGAGTAAACGGAGAGGGGTAATTGGTCGGAGCGAAATTGCCGATGGCAAGGGAGGATGGAAATCTCTCCAGTGTCGAGCGTAGGAAGGAATCGCGAAAGCGGTTGCCTTCTTGGTTTCGCACCAATTTACCCACAGGCAAGGCTCAACTCGCATTCAATGAAGTCCTTGGAAATGTTTTGGAACATGGGTTGGCGACGGTCTGTCAAGAAGCACGATGCCCCAATATTCACGATTGTTGGGGGAAAGGAACTGCGACATTCATGGTCGCCGGAGAGCAATGTACCAGAGCCTGCAAATTCTGTGCGGTGGGAACCGATCGGAGGCCACCCCCTCTCGATCTTGAAGAACCGGAAAACCTGGCGGAAGCAGTAGACTTGATGGGTGTCACTTACGCAGTCATCACATGCGTGAATCGAGATGAGTTGCCCGATGCGGGTGCTGCACATTATCGCGCATGCTTGGAAGCGGTCAATCGAAGGAATCCAGATGTTGGTCTGGAATTCTTATGCTCTGACTTGAATGGTGATTTGAATGCACTTTCTACCCTGTTGACAGACTTGGAACTCTTGGTCTTCGCACACAATGTCGAATGTGTTCCTCGACTCGATCGCAGAGTCCGAGACCCGAGGGCATCGTTTGACCAATCCATATCCATCCTACGAGAAGCGAAGCGTTTGAGACCCGACATCCTGACAAAATCCAGTATCATGGTTGGTGTAGGTGAAACCGATGAAGAAATATTGCATGCCATGCGACTTTTGCGTGAAGCGAATGTCGACTTATTGACCATTGGACAATATCTCGCACCCTCACCCAAACATCTTCCAATCGATCGGTTCCCAGAACCTGAATTATTCAGTAAATGGGGTCAAGAGGCTAGAGATTTGGGTTTCAAAGCTGTAGCCAGTGGACCACTGGTCCGTTCATCTTACAGGGGCGGCCTTCTCTACGAGGAGGCGATGAACGCAGGAGAAATCGTCACCTTTGGTGACAGCGAAACGCTATGAGCGACTTTGGATTGGTGAAGATTATGGGCGAAGATTCTGAGGTTAACATGCATGTACCTGTCCCCCCTCATCGAGAAGGAGGTACATCGTTCCCATCACCACATGAGATTCCTGCAGGGCATCATACGAAACCCTCGATCGACTGTGCAGGTGAAGAAACCCGTGATTTGGCCTATGGTTTGTTGCGTGTACTGAATGATGATGATGAAGCGGTCGGCGAATGGGATCCAAAACTCAGTGCCGATGAATTGCGAGCCGCTCTAGAGCATATGGTTCGGATTCGCGCCTACGATGACCGTATGATGATGATGCAGCGTCAAGGTCGGCTTTCATTCTACATGAAGTGTCTCGGCGAGGAGGCCGTGAGTGTTGGAGCGGCAATGGCCATGGAAAACCGGGACATTGTCGTCCCTTCTTATCGCCAGCAGGGCCTCCTTTTCGTCCGAGGTCGAAGTATGGTCGACATGATCAGCCACTGTATCACAAACTCAAATGACAATGTCAAGGGTCGCCAAATGCCCGTTCACTATTCTTGGAAAGAAGGGAATTTCGTTTCGATTTCGAGTCCCGTCGGCACACAATTTCCACAGGCTGTCGGTGCTGCGATGGCATTTGCTTACCGCGGCGAAGATAGCATCGCATGCACGTGGCTTGGGGAAGGAACCTCTGCACAGGGTGACTTCCACTATGGTCTAAACTTCGCTTCAGTCTATCAGGCCCCTTGTGTATTGGTCGTAGTCAACAACCAATGGGCGATTTCAACACACCGAAATCTTGCACATGGAGGTTCATCTTTCGCCGCTAGAGGCATCCCTTACAACGTCGCTTCGATTCGTGTCGATGGTCAAGATTTGTTGGCTGTATACGCCGCTCACAAGTGGGCCACGGAACGAGCACGGGCAGGACATGGACCCACGCTGTTGGAGATGTACACCTATCGCGGCGACAGTCATTCTTCTTCCGATGACCCCAGCATTTACCGTCCAGGAGACGGGTACGAGAATTGGCCGTTGGGAGACCCCGTTGATCGGCTCAAAGCACACCTAGTGAAGATAGGTGAATGGGACGATGCACGACATGAAGCGTTGCAAGCTCAATGCAAAGACGAAATTATTGCTGCTTACAAGGAAGCTGAAACTCATGGTACACTGAAGGATGGACCCTTCCCTCCAGTCACTACACTCTTCGAAGATGTTTACGAAGATGAGCCGTGGCATTTGCTAGAACAACGCGGGCAGGTGGGAATCTAATGGCGCAGATGAACATCATCCAAGCGGTTAACTCCGCCCTCCACAACATGTTTGAACGCGACGAGACCGTAGTTTCATTTGGTGAAGATGCTGGATTCTACGGAGGTGTATTCCGATGCACATCTGGCCTACAAGAAAAATTTGGCAAACACCGTTCATTTGACACACCCTTGGCTGAGGGTGGTATCGTCGGCATTGCCATCGGCATGGGAATGAATGGGTTGCGACCTGTTGCTGAAATTCAGTTTGCAGACTACATCTTCCCGGGCTTCGACCAGATTACCAATGAATTGGCCAAACTTCGATACCGCTCGGGTGGAGAATACAGTGCGCCCGTCACCATTCGAACCCCATGTGGCGGTGGAATCAAGGGTGGACACTACCACAGTCAATCCCCAGAAGCTTACTTCACACACACACCCGGACTGAAGGTCGTCATCTGTTCAAACCCCTACGACGCCAAAGGGTTGTTGATTTCATCCATCGAATGCAATGACCCTGTAATTTTCTTTGAACCCAAGCGATTGTACAACGGACCCTTTGATGGGGACCACACCGCTGCAATGGTCAAGTGGGACAGCCACCCCAAGGGTGAGGTCCCTGAGGAATATTACAACATCCCCTTGGGCAAGGCTGAGATTGTACGAGCCGGTAAGGAAGTAACCATCCTTTGCTATGGCACCATGGTTCACGTCGCAACCGCTGCAGCAGAAAATAGTGGGATTGATGCTGAAGTCATCGATTTGCGAACCCTAGTCCCCCTCGACATCGATGCCATTGAGGACTCGGTCAAAAAGACAGGACGGTGTGTCATTGTCCATGAAGCACCTCGGACATCCGGGTTTGGTGCTGAACTGATGTCGCAAGTTCAGGAACGATGTTTCTGGCATCTTGAGGCACCGATTCAAAGAGTCACAGGATGGGATACACCCTATCCGCACAGCCTAGAATGGGATTATTTCCCAAGTCAAGCGCGAATTACAGAGGCCATGCGAGCCACAATGGAGGAATAAAAATGGGAACATATGTGTTCAAACTGCCAGATATCGGAGAAGGTGTTGTCGAGGGTGAAATTACCGCTTGGCACGTTGCTGTTGGAGACACCGTCTCAGAAGATCAGCCGATGGTTGACATCATGACTGACAAAGCCACCGTTGGGATTGCTGCAACGAATGATGGTGTTGTAACCAAATTGCATGGAGAAATTGGCGATATGATTGCTGTTGGTGGACCATTGATTGAATTCGAGATTGACGGGGAAGGAAACGCCACAGCTTCTGAACCCGAACCGGAGCCAGAACCGGAACCAGAGCCGGAGCCAGAACCTGAGGTCGTGCCAGCGCCTACTCCCGCACCTACACCTGCACCAACGCCCGCGCCTGTCTCAACTCCAGCACCGGCCCCTGTGGTCAGTTCAGGAGGTCGTGTGCTCGCCAGCCCTGTTGTACGTCGAAGAGCAACTGAGGCTGGAATCGATCTTTCTCTAGTCCCCGGTGGTGGCCCTGCAGGCCGCGTTCGGAATGCTGACTTGGATGCATACATTGCTTCTGGTGGCGCCATGCGTGCACCTGCGGCATCGACCGGTGTCGCTCGCACCGGCACCAGCGAGCACCCAGTCGTCGGACTTCGTCGAAAGATCGCTGAGAAAATGGTCGAATCCAAAACTAGAATCCCGCATTTCTCATACTTTGAGGAAATTGATGTCACGGAGTTGGAATCCCTTCGCCAACATCTCAATGCAACGCGAGGTCCCGATCAACCCAAGTTGACCTACCTTCCATTCATCATGCTGGCCCTGACAAAGGCAATGCCAAACCACCCTGAATGCAATGCGATTTACGACGAAGAAGCGAATAAGGTCATCCGACATGAAGCCGTCCACTTGGGCATTGCTACAGCAACCGACCGTGGATTGTTTGTCCCCGTCGTGAAAAACGTTGAAGCCATGGACGTATGGAGTGCAGCGGCTGAAATGCAGCGCGTCTCCGGGGCTTGCCGTGATGGAACGGCAACCATGGAGGACCTGGCGGGCTCAACCTTCACGATTACCAGTTTGGGAAGAGATGGTGGCTTGGGAGCCACCCCGATTATCAACCATCCTGAAGTTGGAATTCTCGGCGTTCACAAAGCACGCGACATGCCAGTGGTCCAAAACGGGCAGATTACCATCCGTCGAATCATGAACGTATCCTCTTCTTGGGACCACAGGGTCGTCGATGGTGCAGATGGGGCAGCCCTTGTACAATCGTTGAAGAGACTGCTTGAGCACCCGGCGCTCATCTTCATGTGAGGAATCAAAATGAGTGAAACACGAAAGTGCCAAGTCTTGGTTGTTGGAGCGGGGCCCGGCGGATATGTTGCTGCAATTCGAGCTGGGCAATTGGGCTTAGACACTGTGATTGTTGAAGGTGATAAAGCCGGTGGAACTTGTTTGATTCGTGGGTGTATACCCTCAAAGGCTATGATTCATGCTTCAGAACGGTTTGAACATTTAGCGCACCATAAGGACGGACATATGGGCATCAGCATTAGCGGAGACGTCGCACTAGACATGCCCGCACTGGTCTCTTGGAAAGACGATATTGTGGAGCGTCTCAACAAAGGGGTCGAGCACCTGCTGAAGAGTGCAGGTGCAGAACTCATCAAAGGATGGGCTACATTCCAGAATGCCAAGAATTGTACTGTAGAGACCGAAGATGGAACAATCGCAATCGAAGCAGAAAATGTCATCCTCGCTACAGGATCATCGCCGATTGAATTGCCTTTCATGAAATTCGATGAGCAACACATTTGCTCTTCGACAGGAGCTTTAGATCTCGACAGCCTACCAGAGAAGGTCGCTGTGATTGGTGGAGGATATATCGGGCTAGAATTGGGAATTGCCCTAAGGCGCCTGGGTAGTGAAGTCACCGTAGTCGAAGGACTCGACAAAGTCATGGCCATCTTTGATGATGAATTACGCAGACCTCTGACGACTTGGTTGAGAAAGAATGGTGTGGTTACACACACCAATTGTTTGGCCCAAGGAGCTGAAATCAAAGATGGTAAGGTAGAACTTACTTGGAAGGATAAGGACGGCGAAATGCAATCAGAAATCTTCGATAAGGTTCTAGTTACAGTAGGTAGAAGGCCGAATACACAAGGATGGGGACTAGAGAAGATGGGACTGAGAATGGATTCAGATGGACGATTCATCCGAATTGATAATCAATGTAAAACATCGATGAAAGGCGTCTATGCGATTGGTGATGTATCGGGTGAACCCATGCTGGCGCATAGGGCCAGTGCCCAAGGTGAGATGGTTGCCGAAAT
>DAHO01000052.1:0-25139 GCA_002498455.1 Euryarchaeota archaeon UBA602 | reverse complement strand
GAACCCGAAATCGTGAGCGTAGGATTGACGCCAGAAGAAGCAAAGGAAGCCGGTGAAGAAATCATCACAGGTAAATTCCCTCTAGCAGCTAACGGTCGTGCACTGACCATGGAAGCCGAAAAGACGGGTGGGTTTGTACGAGTCGTGGCCCGAGCAAGTGACCATGTAATCCTCGGCGTTCAAGCAACTGGAAGCCATGTTAGTGAACTCTCAGGTGAATTTACACTCGCTCTCGAGATGGGAGCTGTTTTGGAAGATATCGCTGGAACAATCCATGCCCACCCCACAATGACAGAATCCTTCCACGAGGGAGTATTGAAAACACTTGGCCACGCGATACACTCCGCCTGAGGTGAACCCATGACCAATAATGAACTAATATCTGCCCTGAATAATGCACTCGCTTGGGAGTTGCGAGCCATTGCCATGTACGCACACTATGCTGCTTACATCTCCGGCATTCACCGATTGCATCTAGCGACACATTTCAATAATGAAGTGACCGAATCTGTCACCCATGCAGCAACGGTCCGATCCGCGATTGTCAAACTTGATGGTGAAGCCATTACAGAAAGAGACCCTACACCCATCGTACATACCTCGAATTATCAAGAGATGTTGCAAGAGGCGTATGCGACTGAATCCAAGGCTGCTGCAACTTACGGTGCGATTCTACCACTCGTTGAAGCGATTGGCGATACCGAACTGTTCGATGCACTGGAAGTTGTTTACTTCGACGAGCAACGTTCGGTAGAAGAATTGCGTATGATGCTGAAGGACTAGTCCTCATAGACAGTATTCCAGTGGTGAACTTCTTCTGGAAGTGAAAGTACTCGGCGACCTTTCTTCATCCAATTCCACCCTTCATCGATCCAGTCGTACAGTTCCTCGAGATCTTCGGGTGAGAATGCGGCGCGTTCTGCGAGTTGCTTGACAACGTCCATTTCGCGAGAGTCATAATGACCATCCGCAGCGGCCATGAGCAAAGCGTCCCGAAGAGCAATTCGCAAGTGTGCGGGGTGCATCCCGTCTGCAGCATCGGGGAAACTCCTACCGCGTTTGAGTTCTTGGCGAAGCATGGCCCGATCTTCTGGTGTCAGCAGCGCCATACCCATTCTCGATTCATAATTCGCGAATTCTTCCATGGACACCCGGCCATCAGAAAGGGCCACGGCTGCCAGCACACGACAGTATGCTTTACGGTCTTCTTTGTCGAACATATGCAAGGTATCAGGCAGCATATCCAATGGCCTTCACTCCACGTTATTGAATCCATTTACTTCATGCCCTTCCGACTCCACGGGGAATCATGGGGGGCGTGCGAGAGGTTGAGGTCCGGCATCTCGGTCAAATCGATTATTTAGACGCTCAGCAATTGATGTTGGAATTGCAAATACAACGATTGTCTGAAGACATTCCAGACACTCTACTATTCTGCAGCCACCCAGAAATTGTCACGATTGGCCCCGGTGCCCGTCGAGACGGAGTCATCGTCCCAACAGACTATCTGACAACGGATGTCGATCGGGGAGGAGGCATCACCTGGCATGGTCCAGGACAAGTGGTCGTATACCCGATTTTCAAATGGGATCTGGAGGAGGAAAGCAATGTCAAAAAAATTACTTCAAAACTTGAGCAATGGGCCATTGAGGCATTGCATCGATTGGGTATTGAGGCCACAACTGATGAACGCATGCAGGGTGTATGGGTTGAAGGATCAAAAATCGGTTCCGTCGGGCTTGCATTCATGCGATGGGTGTCCCGCCATGGATTCACAATCAATTATGCGACCCCCAAAGGACGTGTAGAGATTCTAGATGGTTGCGGATTGAGCGCCGGGACAACCACCTCATTAGACCGGTTGGGATTTACAGTATCCGCAGATGAACTCGCGGGTGCATTATTGGACTCAATGGAGGCGATTCTTGGGAGAAATCATGCGAAGTCTTGAGAACCTGCATGTATCGCACAGTTCCATGTATCGCACTGGGAACCCCGCACTGAATGATTCGACGTTCACAATTCAGGACCTCGTCCAAGACAGAATGACCATCCAAGGTGTCGCAGAAAAGGGACTGCTCACATTTGTGATTATGATGGCAACGGGGTTGTCCGTATTCGGTCTCTTCGCAACAGGAAATATCGAGCTGGCGATGACACTGAGCATCGTCGGGTGGGGCGCAGGACTCATCTTTTTCTTCGTGATGATGTTGACCGGTTTGGCTGACAATCCGATTGCAGTGCTGACATATGCTGCATTGGAAGGTCTATTTTTAGGTGGAATAACCACTCTTTTTGAGGTAAGTTACCCCGGAATTGCAATCATGGCATTCATCCTCACTGCAGGTGTATTTTTCACCATGCTCGTGATTTATCGAATGGGCCTGATTCCAGTCACTGAAAACTTCAGAATCGCCTTATTTAGTGCCATGGGTGCAGTTTTCATCATCTACATGCTCACTTTGATACTGGGGATGATGGGAGTTGGGATTCCTTACATCCATGGCAGTGGACCCATCGGAATTGGATTTTCGGTATTCGTCATCGGCTTGGGTGCGTTCTGTTTGGCCTCCGATTTCGATTTCATAGAACACGGTGTTGAAAGCGGCGCTCCCAAGCGATATGAGTGGCGAGCGGTGTTTGGCCTCCTCGTGACCTTGGTTTGGATTTACGTCGAGATGCTACGATTGTTGGCAAAAATCCAATCGCGCAGGTGAGCGCTTGGAACCACGACTCGGTGGACCAGTGAGTGGAAAATCGATTCCACCTGTGGACTATCTATCCTGGTATGTACCTCGATTGAAAGAGCAGCGACCGCATGACCTTTCACAATCCGGTTTTGCATACGATTGGGGAGTTGACACCGATTCAGAAAAAATGCTCAACTTTTGGACATCAGGTCAAGACCCTGCTCAGTGGGTCGCTGATCGATATGGCGTTGAAACAAATCAAGTGTGTGTTGCTCATGGGGCATGTCAATCGATTTCATTGGCCATTCTGGCTGCTTTGCCCGAGAATCGCCCACGGGCTGTGGGCGTTGAGATGCCGTCATTCGCAGTGGTTTCGCAAAGTGCTCGATTGCTTGGATGCGATGTAATCCCTTACCATCGGGGCCCCAATGAAGGACCTTGGACGTTGAATCGGAAAGAAATTCTAGAGATTCTACCAAAAGTCGGTGTTCTCGCGATGACACCTGTCATGAATCCAACGGGAGAGATGATTTCTGAAGAAGATCAACAGTGGTTGATTGAAGTGACACGAGCTGCAGGAGTAAACATCGTCTCTGATGAGGTATATTTGGATGCTGCCAAGGGGACAGAATTCTATAGACCGATGTATGAATTGGCTGAAAACTCCATTTCTATTAACTCTTTAACCAAGACCTATGGATTAGGGCCCATTCGATTTGGTTGGATGATTGGCGCCCCAGAATTGATTCAAAATGCCAAGAATGCCTTTCAGAATATGCAGGGATTAGCCAGCGCACCCACCGTTTCGATTGCTGAGTCGGTTTTCTCTCGCTTGGATGAAGCATTAGGTGGCATTTGGAAGGCTCGTGAGGAAAACCTACCGAAGTTGATGGAAGTCTTGCATCATCATGGAATTGAATGGAATCCGCCCCCTTTCGGGATCTTTGGTGCCTTCTCAATTGGAATGGATGCTGTCGATGCCATGGCCCGATTTGGAAAGCCTCTAGGCTTGTTGGCTACACCCGGTGGAATGTTTCATTCTGAACTCAAAGACTACCTCCGAATCGCTTGGGGAGGGAGTCCGGAATCGTTTGAAGCAGCCATGCCTGTACTATCGCAGTTCTTAACAAGCATTCAAGAAGGAAATGCTTGACGCAACGATATGCCAGAAGCAGTTGTCGCAATTTCAGGGGCATCTGGGGCTCTGTATGCAGAGCGTTTGGTTCGTGCCTTATCGGATTCAGGGTGGGAAATTTTACTCATTATCACTCGAGAAGGTGCAATCAATCTTGATTTGGAACTAGGTGTAACTGCAGAAGAATTGGCCCAGTTGCCCGGTGTCACCCTTGAAAATAACAACAACTTGGCTGCTCGTTCAGCTTCAGGTTCTGCGAAGATCGACCACTACATCATCTGCCCAGCCAGTGGCACAACCATCGGAAAAATCGCTGCAGGTATTTCAGATAACTTAGCCACCCGTTCAGCGTTGGTTGCACTCAAAGAGAGGCGACCGCTCATTGTTGTCCCTCGTGAGTCTCCGTTTGCAACAGTTCACCTTGAAAATATGACAAAGTTGTCGAATTGGGGTGTTGTTGTCCTTCCGGCTAGTCCAGGATTTTATCACAAACCCAAGACCATTGAGGACTTGGTGGATTTCGTTGTCGCCCGGATTCTAGATCAAATGGGCGTCGAACACAACTTAAGCCAGCGTTGGACCGGTGAAGAGGTCCAATAGACCCGTGCCTTGAAGAATGACGGCCTTACATGACGAACTGTAAGGAGTGGTCACGATGGGATACAAAGACCAAACTCATGCAGAGCTCGGAGAATTGTTGAAACAACGAGGGATGGATGTCCCTCGAACCAAAAAAGAACGCATCGCGGCTTTGGAAGAAAATGAGGCCAATATCTCGTTCTTATCACGTGTTGAAGATGCGTTGCCTACGTGGGTATCTGTACCCGTTGTTGCGACGGTTGTCATGTTGGTGCTTGCAGGAAGTATCACCGGTCTACTGTTCAGTGATGCGATTCTGGGATTTTTCTCCGACGATGAATTTGACGGGGAATTGATTGATTTTGATCCCGTTCAAGCCCGGGCTTTCACTGAAGGTTTGCTTGAACTTGGGCACCCTGTTTGGGAAGGGAGAATGAGCGGTACGGCTGAAGAACATGCGACTGCTCAATCAAACTTGGATAACTTCACCTCCTTTGGATTGGCTGCAGAAGACAACTCATATGCGGTTCCAATGTTCGAAATCCAAGATGAACCTCAATTGAGAATCTGCCTTCCTGGTACGATTCCGCTGTTCAGCGGAGTGGCACCCTGTAGTTTAGCCGATGTGAACCGACAGGAAATCGATGTCATCCATCGCGAAGAATTTGTCATTCAAGGATACTCCGGCTCTGCAGACTACCAGTTCCAAGACAACATTCCTGTTGTGGATTTAGGTAATGCCAGCGATGATGGAGCTTGGGAAAATGCATCCGCTAGCATTGGTCTCGTCTTTGGACAAGGTGGTGTTTCAAGCAATACTCAACTCTTCCTCAAAGCCCAGCAAAGTGATTTGTACGGATTGATAATTGTCACTTGGGATCCAACTGGAGGTGAAAATCCACCAAATAACTGCAAAATTCTAGGTGAAAATGGGCGCTGTGTTCCCTTCTTCAAATCAGTCGATACAAGTCAATTTGAGAGTATACCACCTGGGATCCCCTTCATGATGGTTGACAACGAAGTTGGACAAATCATCCGAGATCAAGTGGTTAACGGAGAGGGGAGAATTGCGATGAATATCCAAGTTGATAACCAAGGGGAACGAGATGTCAAGGCACCATGTGGTATTCTTCCTGGAAAGACCGATGAACTGATTATTTTCGGTGCTCACCACGACACTGTATACAATGCTGCAGGGGCTGTTGATGATACCGCTGGCACCGCCACAGTATTGGAGTTGGCACGCCAATTCGCCAACATGGCCGAATCGAAAGGCGAACCCCACTACACCCTGAAGTTCTGCACTTGGGGTGGAGAAGAGGAAGGTTTGCATGGGTCGAAGGCTTTCGTTGCAGCATACATGGGTCAATTGCAAGACAATCTCCGACTATACATTAATCTCGATATGAATCACGTTGACATTGATTTGGAAAACCGCGGAAATGGACTCTGGATGTTTGGTAACGATGCCCGCGATATGAAATACATCAGTCAAATCGTCGACCAATTTGAAGAAGAAAACCCAATGGGATTGGCCAATAAATATGTCATCCATACCGATACACTCGACGGAGAACAAGGTTCCAGTAATGCGATGCCATACAATTCGGACCATGCCCCATTTGTCTATGACCTACAGCAAGAAGAGGGGGACGACCCCGGTCGTGCAGTGGTCTGTTATGGTTCAGGATCATGGGAATATCACACGTACAGAGATACCATGGATCGGTTCAATGAGGATTCTCTAGCCGTCAGTGGAATCATTTACGGGTCATACGCAGCCTGGCTGTCCTGGGGATGATTCGATGGGAAGACGAGCGCATGCAAGTCATATCTTACTTAGACAGAAATCAGATGCTGTCAGATTACTATCTGAAATTCAAGAGGCAAGGAAGCCTTTGAAAACGTTTCAGAAATTGGCCAAGAAACATAGCAAGTGCCCCAGCGGACAACGAGGTGGGGATCTTGGATGGTTCGATGAACGGCAGATGGTGCGTGAATTTAGTGCCGCTTGCTTTGAGCAACCTGCACAGGAAGTTGACCGGTTTATCAAAACCGAATTTGGTTACCATTTGATTTGGGTACATGAGCGCGAGGATTGAGGTGAAAAAGTGAGTACCATCGTCGCAGTAGAGGGGTTTAAGCTCAAAGGCAAACATGGCGTATTTGATTACGAGCGTGAAAAAGAACAAACTTTTGTTGTCAGTATCTGGGCTCTTCTCAAAGAGCCTGCAAGGAATGACGAAATCGAAACAGGAGTGGATTACGCCTTCTTACAACGTACCGTCCACGATGTAATCGTGCGAGGAGAACCGGTCCACATGATGGAAACACTTTGCGACAAAATCATCGAAATTGTTTCCGGCCACGTCAATGTTGCATCGGTCAAAATACGAATCGAAAAACCGCAAGCACCCATGCCACACAACGGTGGACTCGCAGTGGTAGAACGGACTTGGCCCGAAGGAAGAACCTTCTAATCAAGCACCGATATGTGCGAATAGCGCCTGATAATCTGGCTCGATTCCGGGATTTTCGGCATACCATGCGTAACCAATCGTCCCATCTTCTTCGATCACAAACACGGAACGCTGGGCCACAGTATATCCATCGATTGCAAAATTATCGAAAGTGACTCCGTACGCCGAAATGACTTCTCGATGTACATCGGAGAGTAGTGGATACTCGATGCCATTTGCGTCACGGAATGCATTGTTTGCAAAGGGGGAGTCTACAGAGATGCCCAATACTTGGCAGTTCACCGATGATAGGGCGTCGGCTCGATCATTGATGTTGCAAGCTTGGTTTTGACAAACGCCGGTAAATGCAGCGGGATAAAATGACAAAATCACTTTACTGCCCGAAAATGAGGACAATGTGACCTCGCTCTTGTCATGCGCTTTCAATGTAAAATCAGGGGCCTTGTCGCCAACGTTCACCATGAGATTCGCGGATAGCGACCACGCTAAGAACATGCTCCCCATGCCATTAGACATGGCGTGGGAGGAGATTGTGAATTCCGAGTTGGGAATCATCATCATTCGGGCAGAGGAATGCCTGCACTGTGTCGAACTACGTGCGATACTCAATGAACAACCACTCAGTACCCCCGTGGAATGGATTGACAAACAAAATGCGAGTGACCTGTATTCTCAGTTTCCGCTATTTGCGGCCTCTGTCGATATCCTCCCCTTTGCAGGGATTTTTTCAGGTGGAGAACTCAAACAAGTGGTTCGTGCGGCGACTCGTGAACGAATCGAAGATGCACTTTCAGCATGAGAATACAGCGATGACTTCATTGGTCCTCAAATGAGACGAAGCGATATGGAGGAGCCGCTCAAGCAGGTTTACGTGCCGACCGTAGCGACACCGGGTGGCGAAAAAACCCATCTTGGCGTGTTTTCCTCCGAGCAGGATGCATGGGATGTCATGCGCGCTTTTCTCGCAAAGGCTGGGGCCACCGATGTTGTCCACGGAAACATCACTGCATGGGAAATCGATTTCGTTGGAGAGGAAGGTTCGTTCACCCTTGTTTCCTTTGATCGCAACAATTGCCCTGTCTGCGATGAGTTGGCCTTCTGGGTGGAGGGAGATGATGAGAAAGCAAGGTGCTACAACCCTCGATGCGGGGCCTGGATTGAGCAGAATGCTTACGATCCAAATCGATGGGATTGCGGATGGCCTGCTGCCAATTGGAACAAGCGTGCTGAAGATTACAAACAGGCCTATCAGGGCCTAGTTTCAATGCGGGGTAGTGCGGCATCCGCAGGCACCAGCGTACGGATGTCCACCAGAGAAGAGTGGTTGAGTAAGCAGGAAACAGAGCGTGAAACCATCCAGCAGAAAAAACTCGAGTCACAGTCGGACGAGATGGAAGAGTGATTCATTCCTCTTCTTCAGATTGATTTAGAGAATCCATATACCATGTTTCTAGGTATTCAACTCGAATCTCATCCAACCCGAGATTTTTGGCTTGAAGGGCCAATAACTTCCGCTCGTTTTCAGTGAGAACTCCATCATCCATAACCATCGAATAGGCCTCGATATAGCTCTGTTCTTCCTTGGTGAAGGCTTCCGGCATCAAGATGACAACGATAATGTTGATCGTATTGTAAATCGGTTTTCGCATCACGGTTAAGGGTACACCAACGACCAGTGCACTCGCAACACCACCGTATGGAATGATACCTTCCAATAACTCAGCAACAATGAGAATCGCGACGGCCCCAGTGATACCAAAAACGCCCCATGACATGCTGCGTCGAAGTTGTTCATCGATGCCAAGGATATCATTCTTGAGAATCGCATAACTGAACATGAATCCCTCGAACATCCCAGTGAGTAAAATACTGAACATAAATCCGTATAGACAATACAGATAGATTGGCAAGAGGTCTCCATCAATCGAAGCCAAATCCGCCAAATTGAAGTCACCAAATCGTGCGGTCAAGTAAACGATTGACATGACCATGATACCCTTAATTGTCGCTTTTCCAGCGAATCCAATGAAGAGTGAACGCGCTTCAGTTGCTTGATATTCCATTCCATCTTCTTCATCAAATCGATGCCACGCACTACGCATTAGGAACGCAGCAAGAATTGCAGAGAGGGGGGGAGCGAGAAGCAAAAATTTACCCGCCGATGAGCTGCCAGGTACAAACCACGAATACGGGAAGGTTTCCTCTGTGTCTACACAACCCGCTTCGATTGGCGGTGAACCAGGGGTCGAAGTAAGTATTACGTCTTCATCAACAGACTTGCATTCAATGTGGTAGTTTCCACCAAACGCCTCGACTACACCTCCACTTGAAGATACCAGGGCCCCGATTAGTACAGCAGTGAATACGGGGAGGGCCCACCAAAGATTGTTTCGGATCTTTCCATTGGCCATGAAATCCAAACGCTTGGGTGGATAGAAGGAAACCGTTGACAGATACATGAACAAGCACAAAAGGGAACAGAAATACCAGCCCACTCGATAGTATTCCATCAACGGTAACATGTCGGCATCGAATGGATACGTGTTGTACCAAGAGGCCATGACACGATAACCTTCTGCCAAAAGAAGAATCGCCATGAAACGGTTTTCCGGTGCGTGACTCCGTGCTTTGAGAATTAGAATGGCCAAAAAGCAGAGAACGATGAGCGTCAAAATTGACAGAAAACAAATGATGTAAGTCAATCCCAAGGTATCTCCAGTCTGGAAATTTATTTGCGTGATTTTGTCCCAATAGTAGGGAATGATTGGGCCCATCCCTTCCAGTGCCATCGGGGAACCGTTGTTCAGTATTCCCAAAAACTTACCCTTTCGGAGTAAATTACAATCACATTTCTTCGATGGGGATGATGCCCACCGCTTCACAACCACGCCGCAAGTGTTCGCGTGCCAATTCGCTAATGTAGAGATTCTGCGTATTGACACCATTATCATCAATCACGTAATTGTCACGATAGAATCGGTTGTAATCCACCGCTAAAGCGCTCAACCATGCGCAGAACATGTGGGGGGAGCGAGAATCAATTGCTGTTTGCAATTCATCATTCATGTAAGCCAAGCGACGAATCAAATCGGCTGCTGTACCATCCAGTAATTCAGGATTGAGAACAAATCCAGCATCCACTTCACCTGCTTTCCTTTGAATCGAACAGGCCCGAGCATAACTGTACATGATGAAAGGAGCACTGTCGGCTTCCAGACTCAAAGCATCCGACCAACGGAAAGTAATGCCCTTCTCAGGAGAGATTCTAGCGATGTTAAAGCGGGTAGCGCTAATCCCGACCGCTTCAGCTATCTGCAACAGTTTTTCCTCGGACAAATCGGGCTTACTCTCTCGAACCGTTTCAAGGGCACGAGATCTGGCTTCATCGAGTAGATCGTCCATATAGACGACGTTTCCTCTGCGGGTACTCATCTTCCCATCCGCCAGTTTTGTGAAGGCGTAAAATACGACTTCGGGAGGTTGAATGTTCAATTCTTCCAAGGCGATTCCAACTTGTTTTGATTGCAACTTGTGATCTTCACCTAGGATGTTCAACAGGCGGTCTGATTGTGTCCATTTGTATTCGTGATAAGCCAAGTCTCTTGTCGCATACAAACTACTTCCATCCCCCCTGCGATAGAAGAACTGTGTGGATTTACCTTTGACACCCTTGCTTTCCAATTCAAGATAGTGGGCACCATTTTCGGCAACACCATGCAGTTCAGAGGATTGCAATTGCCCCATCAGTGTCTCGACGCTGCCATCGACGATGAAGCGTGATTCCTTGGTGAAGGAATCAAAACGAATCCCCATCCGACCCAGTGTGTCAAGCATGCCATCCAGCACAGGCTGGTAAGCCGACTCAAATCGATCTAGAATATCCTCATCGGCTTCTTCACTCAATTGAACCAATTCGGTGACTCCGGCATCGACCGATGCATCCTTTGCCTTCAGTAAATTCGCAGCCTGATACCAAAGCACACGGGCATGGTCTTGTTTGCCTGAATGTGGAGAGGTTTCAGACGAGATTCCACCCTCTTCCAACAATGCATGAACTCGCCCTTCATCGAGATTCTCTAGGGCCCAGCAAAGGATACCCACTTGCTTGCCCATGTCATCGACATAGTATTCGGCAGTAACATCGTAGCCGGCAGCCCTGTGCATTCGTACGAAGGTATCGCCCAATACCGCATTCCTCGCACGACCCACATGGAAAGGACCATTGGGGTTGGCAGAGGTGTGCTCGATAAGAATCGAGCCTTTCGATTCTGGCACCTGATGGATTTGATTTGCAAGCCAAGTGATTGAGGCACGAATGTTGACATAAGGCCCCACCGCAATCGCCTCTCCGATTTCCAATTCAAGGGCATCAGCAATTTTCTGTGCCACTTCATTGGGTGAACACCCGAGTTGTTTGGCGAAAGGGAAACAAGGCAAGGCGAGATCTCCTTGGCTTGCTTCTTTTGAACGAGATAGCATGTTTCGCCAAAAATCACCTTGGATGCCGACATCTTGCACGGCTTTCTCCATGGAAGGAAGAACTGCGTCAATCATCGCCTGCATACTTTCAACTCCAAGGATAGCGCAATAGTGCACCCAATCCAGCAAATGCCTCCATCAAAGTGGCACCTTCTTCGGTGTCCATTGAGATGAGTTTGACTTTACTAGAAGAATGGCCGGCAAGGGTCGTGAGTTCGTCCATGAGCGAGATTGTATTGTCGGGGTCTTCACGGACTTGATCTGAGGCTGCATTACAGGACGGACAATTTGGAATTTCAACCAATCGGTCAGTCGTAATTTGCCAACCATGCTGACATTGTCTACAAGTGTAGGCTTGTCGAACCTTTCGCAACCCTTCAGAGAGTAGAAGAGTGTCGACGGCACCCTGCTCAAGCGCACTTCGAATCATCATCTCACCATAGGTGGCTTTGGGATGTTGTTTCATGATTTCGGCGAGGAATTGGTCCACAAGTTGTCGCTCCGCATCCAATTCAATTTCATGCATCAATCCGCCCGCTCTCTGCACCAATTCTCGCAGACCCGATTCGTTTGAATAGCCCACATCAAAGGTTGGTTTCCGAACTATTTTGGCAATTTCGTGATGGAAGAATTCGCCCTTCAATACTTGATCTTTGGTTGCACCAGGGCCCCCGATGATGATACCTTCCATATTCTCAATCATACCAAGCCAGTAATCACTTGCATGCTCTGCTGCTCGCTTGAAAAACTTATGTGCATGCTCTTCAATTAATCGCTCGAAACGCTGTGCAGACTGACCACCTTGCCGGTGTTTACCCATGATGTTGGACTGCATCTCTTCCTGACAATGAACCGATTTCCCACTGGCCAGACCGTAAGCTGCTTCACCTCTGTCAATGACAAAAATACCGTAACAGGTCTTGTCGATGAGCATGTCTTCCAATTGTGTCACTTCAAACGTACTATCACAGCGATAGCGGAAAGAGCGGAATGGCTCAGGAGGATCATCCAGTACAATCGTAGTCATCCGAGTTTTGTTATTGCCCACAATCACATGGCCAGTGAAAATTGCAATCCCATGTTGCGGGGTTTCTCGCATGTTGTTGATAGCAGAGGCTGCAGATTCGATGGCATCGGATACGTGTTTCTTGGTTTGCTTTGACTTGATATTGGAGGCTTGGCCTATTTCTTGAGCCAATTGTTGTCGGACATCGTGAATGGCTTTATCTGGCGGAATAATGAGAGTCACGAGTTCAGTTCCCATGCCTCGCATCCCCGATAAATCATCTAGAGCATTCTTGGCTTTGAGGCGGCGCTGCTGCATCTCGAGATCGTCGGACATCGCGCTTCCTCAACCTCGCCGGTGACTTGGACTTCATCAATCCTTCCGGCGGCGTAGCCGCCAGGAAGGGAAGGTGTCATGAAGCGTCGGCTGTACGAGGTGTCGATGGCGGACCCTGTTGTCTTGGCCCTAGGCGGTAGTTTACTTCGCCCAGAAGAAAGCAAACGACATGCATGGCTTTCGGCTCTAGCCAACCTAATTTCGCAGTGTGAAAACCCAGTTGGAATCGTTGTCGGCGGTGGCGCACCGGCTCGGGAAGCCATTGAATTGGCCAAGCCTGTTGTCGATGACATCGCCTCATTGGATGAAATTGGCATTGCTGCAACTCGCCTCAATGCAGCTATCGTCGCCCAAGTATTGCAGGGCGCGGGTGTCGACGTCTGCGTCGGCATCCCTTCCGATGTCTCTTCAGCCGCACGCGGTCTGCAAAACCATCAGGTGGTGGTCATGGGTGGAACGCGCCCTGGACACACGACAGATAACGTTGCCATTCGCTTGGCAATTGAGTGTGGAGCCGCACAGTGTCTGATTGCCACCAATGTAAGCCATGTCTATACATCAGATCCCAGAAGTGACCCAAGTGCACAGTCTATAGAGAAGATGACACTTTCTGAATTGCAGCAAATTGTAGGCCCACCGATCCATGGACAAGCCGGTGGTTCGGGAGTCATCGACCCCATTGGAGTCCAAGCTGCAATCGATCACCATCTGCCCTTAGCTGTCCTTGATGGGCGCGATATTGAGCGAATCGCCAATGCTCTAGCCGGCAACTCCTTCATTGGAACACATGTTGAGGTGGATTAAATGGCCAACAAGGAAAAGCTCGCAGATCAAATCCGCGCCAATGCCGAAATGGCGAAACGTGGGGAGCAGAAGAGAAAAGGTGGCAAAACTGGTCTACCTAAATCCGCAAGCTCGAATGCCTATGTTGCACCTCATCGCCATTGCACTGTTTGTCAATGCCCGATTTCATTGAAAAGAGACCCTCCCATTTGTGGAGAAACAAAGTGTGAGGAGGAATATGCGAGTCGAGAACGGCAACGCAAACGCTGGAATATCCTGTTGTATGTTGCACCGGGCATCATGGTCGGAGCGTTTGCGCTTCAAATCGTCATGGGAGGGTAAATCATGTCGGTCATGGTCAGGGTGTTCTCCGTCCTACCCTTTGCTACGGGATCGATTTGTCTGTTACTAGTCTTGGTCTCGATGTTTGGTTTTGCTTCTGGAACCATTGACGATGAAATTCCTGCTATTCCTTGCCCAACACCGCAGGAGGGGTGTCCCACGGGCATGTCGCAAAGTGATTTGGGGGTCCCGTCTGCCTTCTTGCTACTGGACGTCAAACTAGAGATTCAGATAGAAATGGACGATCAGTCTTGGATTGGCGTTGTCGATTCTAGGTATGCGGATTCATGTCCCCCTGGAGATTCAGGACTGACCAATTGCACAGCATCAGATTACGAATTTTTGGCGGGTGGGCCCGATCATGACGGCCCAATCCATCTGAGTTTGGAACCTGGGAGCCTTCGATTTGTTACAGGTGGAGATCAAGGGTCGACTCAATTGCAGGACAATGCCATCGAAACCGATTGGTCAGTACATCTTGCAACTTGGGTTGAAGTTCTTCTTGCAGTCGGTGGAATGACCCTCTGTTTGTCTGGAGTCCACATGGCGTTCCCCGGCTTAACCAAACGTAAGGAATGACCCTCTCCGTGGCTTTCAAGAACTGAATGGAAGTGGCGGGTGTATGAGCGAATTTACCTGCGCTGGATGTGGGGCCACCATCGACATTAGTGGATTGGAGCCTGCGATGGGTGAACGCAAGGTTTTCTGTGTTCGTTGTGGACGAACATTTACACTTTAGTAAACAGAATCGTCCCTGACATGCCAGTGTTCAGGTAACTCCAATGGATCAGTTTTACGCATCTGCCCAATTCGATTGATGATTTCAAAACGTAGAGCCTCAATACCCGCAGGAGCGGTTGAACTGATGACCATGTGACCTGTTTCTGGATTTCGCATTTCAGGAATGGAGCCCTCAGGATTTTCAATCAGTGCTTGCTCCAATGCACAGACTTCACTCCATTCATCTGGATTGATACTGTCCAGAAGATCTCCTTTGCCATCGATAACAATCAGAGGTGTCTGTGGCAATAGTTCTGCAACTTCATTCAGCAAGTTGGTTTGTTCCTCCATACTCGTCCCTCCAGTTTCAGAAGGATCCATCAGGAAAAGACACAAGTCACCTACATGCTCCAGAGCTGCAATCGCTTGCATTTCGATCTGATTTCGTTCCTCCATTGGACGGTCGAGCAATCCAGGTGTATCGACCAATTGATACTTCATTCGACGGTGTTCGAAATGCCCAACATGCAATTGTCGAGTTGTAAACGGGTAAGCCGCGATTTCAGGTTTCCCGCTAGACATGGAAGCAATCAGGGCAGATTTTCCGACATTGGGGGCACCAGCAACCACCAAACAAGGTTCCATTGAATCAATCATTGGCAATGTCCTGAGGGTATCCCTCGCTTCACGCAAGAAATCGAGATTCTTCTCGATTCGCCCCATGATGCTGGAAATTCGACCATACGCCTCCCTACGGGCTTCATGCATCGGAGGAAGATTCACCATACGTCGTAACTTTTTGGCGTTCTGTTGCGAGATTTCAAGACACTTCTGAGCCGCCCATTGACACGCACCGAGACTCTGCCGGTAATCATCACATCCAACGGCAGCCTCAACCATTGCGACATCAAATTCAGACATCTTGTCTAGACTTGGCCAACGACGAACCCATTCCATGAGAGTGGCTGAGAGGGAATCCCCGGCAGAACCGACCATTCGAGTCATCTGCTTCCGCGTGCGATAAACCCGATCTTTGTCGACCACTGCATCCCCGGCTTTCTTGGCTTTGCTGAAGGCCTTGTCCAGCAATTCTTCCACGGTCAAAACCGTGGGGATACTGCGCCAAACCACCGAAACCATGGGTTCCCCTCATCTGGTCGGCGTCACCCATCCCTCTTCAAACAAGAGGATTGAACACACCCATCGATTCAAGAGGGGGAGGCGATTGGCAAGTTTGATTCCGATGAGTAAACAATCTCCTAACCTACCTGAATGGGCCATTTCAATATGGGAATCCCTTGGTAAGCCCGAAGTTTCCGAAGACATTCTCACCGGACCTCTCCTTGGACGAAGAGCCGGAATGCGACGCGATGATTTGGTCGAGGTTCTGCTTGATGCACGCTCTTTGCCTGATGATGCACAAGAATGGGTCCGAGGCCGATTGATTGGAACCAACAAGATGAGCATTGAGATTCTCGATACGGATGGTACCTATCGCTACATTGCTCGAGATGTAATTGTTGAAGTCAGACTCGTTGCTCACATGCGCCCGGCCTACATCGACGACGAAGAGTTGTTGCAATTCGAACGTGAGGATCATAAGCGCCGAACCAAGATTCACGAAGATGTTGAGAAGAAAACCAAGGGTACTGATGACGACCATCTGTGGGGTTGATTGATTGGCCCTACATGAAGATTGGAAACTCATCGATAATCACCACTATGAGCGTGAGTGGGTATTTCCTGACTTTGCCACTGCACTCGACTTTGTCAATCGTGCAGGTGCAGTGTGTGAAGCACAGGATCATCATGCGGAATTTGTCCTATCCTGGGGCCATGTGTTGATTCGAACTTGGAGTCATGATATCGACGGGATTTCTGACCGTGATTTGCGCCTTTGCGAGGGTATTGATCAACTGGGCTAGGAATGAATATGTCAAGAGTACAAGACATCATCAATAGTCGAAGAACAATTTACCGTTTTTCTGATCTGCCGGTAAGTGAAGCAGATTTGGAGATTGGTTTCACAGCTGCGAATAATGCACCTTGTCACAAGCACACATTCCCGTGGCAGTTCTATGTTTTAGGACATGAAACGAGGGAGAAATTACTTGACAGAGTTGTTGAATTGGCGCATGAAAAGGCTGAGAAAAAGGGAGATTTCGACAAAGATTTAGCGGGACGAAAAGCCATTTCAAAGATTAGAGATGTTCCCATAATGATTGCAGTTACCTCCAAACTGTCTCCAAATGATCAATTCAGGGAACAGGAGGATTTTGCAGCAACTGTCTGCTCTTTGCACAATCTGGTCCTATCACTATGGGATTTAGGAATTGGTTCACAGTGGAGTACGGGCTCAATCACTCGTGATTCGTCTACATACGAACATCTAGAAATTGATGAACAAAAAGAGAGAATAATTGGTTTCCTCAAAGTTGGATACCCCGAAATGACCCCAGAGAAAAAAACCGTCAATCCTGATAAATTCAAGCACTATTTACCCTGAGGGAGTGGAAAAATGAAACGTGTAGTATATGCAAAAAGGGGGGGTTTAGATGCCATCGAAATTATCGAAGAAGAGGCCCCTTTACCTGAGAAAAATGAAGTTCTGATTGAAGTTCACCGTGCAGGGATCAATTTTGCAGATTTGATGATGCGTCAAGGTCTGTATGGTGCAGCACCTGATTTTCCATTTACTCCAGGCTACGAAGTTTCAGGAATTGTTCGGGCAGTCGGTAAAGAGGTGCAAAGCCATGCTATTGGAGACAGGGTTGTGGCCCTGACCGGCTTTGGCGGATATGCGGAGCAAGTCGTGGTTGCGCAAGAGCGGGCATGGACCTTACCTGACAATGTCTCATTCGATTCTGCAGCCGCCATGCCAGTCACTTATCTTACCGCACACCACATGTTGGTCTATTTGGGCAACTTCCGCGAAGGCGACTCAGTGCTCGTGCACCATGCTGCTGGCGGCGTTGGAACCGCAACAGCACAGATTGTCAAAGCCCTCAACGGTGGAACAATCTATGGAACCGCCTCAGCAAAGAAAGCAAAATTTGTCAAAGAAATGGGCATGATTCACATCCCAAGAGGTGAGGATTTCGTTCAACGGATTAAAGCTGATAGTGAAGGTGTCCATCATGCTTTAGATCCCGTTGGGGGTAAACATGTGATGGAATCTTACAAGGCATTACGTAATGGTGGACGTCTGTATGTATTCGGTGCCTCATCCGCTGTGAAAGGGCCCAAACGTTCCCTCTGGAAAGCAATCAAGATGTGGCGCTCTACTCCGCGATTTGACCCGATTCGAATGATGAATTCAAACAAATCAGTCTATGGAGTTCACATGGGCATGTGGAAAGACGAAAGTGTTGCACGTGAGCAAATGCTTGCACTGGCAAAGATGCTTGAGAATGGACAAATCAATCCAGTGGTTGATTCTGTATATCGATTTGAGGATGTGGCGAAAGCCCAACAATTCATCCATGATGGGGGAAACCGCGGTAAAGTATTGCTCGACTTTAGCCCCAAATGATCAAAGTTTGACCGGGCGGGTCGCACCACAGGCCTGACACTTCAATAGTGTAGTTCTGTCTTCCTTGATGAACGAAGTGTCAGGGGCATTGCACTGTTGACATAGGATGTACATCTTGACATAGGACACGATTTTTTCCTTGATCCGACGTGGAGGTATACGGCCCTTCAACAAGATTCGGCCTTTCTCTCGGGAGGCGCTCGTTCCAAGCTCATTTTGCAGGAATTGATACACGTGGTCCGCATCGCGGTCCATCATAGAAATCAACTCACTGAAATTTCTCAGAATGGTCTGTGAACCTTCGATAAGAACATCCGGTTCAGGAAGTTTCCAACGGCTACGATTGGAGATGTCATCAGGAATCTTGTCTCGCGCACGGTCGAGCAATGACTCGTAATCGAAGTCCGACATTGATTGGCCCACCGGTAACCCCTTCTTGAGACCACCGACAAAACCAATGTTCTCCCATGGCTCGCATCGGACCATGGATGAGATCATTGAAGTGAAAGTCGCGCGGATACACCCCGACGCGGTCTTGCCCGTACAGGGAAGCAAACTTGCTGCTGGATTTGATTTGCATTCTGTCAATCGTGTTGAAGTCAAGAAAGGTACCACGGAACTGTTGCCCACCGGTTTGGTATTGGCAATCCCACCGGGTTGGGAAGGGCAAGTTCGTTGCCGCTCGGGTTTGGGAAAGAAGGGGCTAATTCTACCCAACGGCGTGGGTACGATTGATGCGGATTACAGAGGTGAACTGATGGTGCTCGCTCACTGGATCGGTGAAGGCGATTCATTTGTCGTCGAGAAAGGCGAAAGAATAGGCCAAATCCTTCTAAAACGCGTCCCTGAGATTCATTTTGTTGAAGTCGAACGCGAGGCACTGGATGATACCGAACGCGGCGCGGGTGGATTTGGCAGTACAGGTCGATTCTAGATAGAGTCCTATGGACTCTGTGCGGTGATTTGATAGGATGTGGACGGGCAGACCTGTCTGATTCACATGGCACTGAGTATCGACGAATTGCGAAATAAAGTCGCAGAAATGACTCAACAAGGGTTGAACACCCAGCAAATTGCAGACGAATTATCCATCTCCCAAAGAACCGTGATTTGGCTCAATTCAGGTGCGTCCGAGGAAGAACATCCCGATGATGTTCGGATTGGTTGGAGGACGATTGGAGCCCGCCCAAATCGAATCGATGCGATTGGAGCCATCATGGCCGACATTGTGCTTGAAGAGGAGGAATTGGGCGTCGACACAGTGGTTGGCATCAGTCTCAATGGGATTCTTTTCGCCAACTCGATTGCCAACCATATTGATGCAGATGTGGCCATCTTCCGCTCGGTTTCTGAAGAAGGCGATGGACATCTCTCAAATAAATATGGAAATGTTGCAGGTCGCAAGGTTGTGGTCGTTGATGATGTGTTGTCATCCGGAGAAACCATGCGCAAGACCATCAAGACATTGCAAGAAGAAGGGGCAGATGTAGCATTGAGTGTTGTCATGGTCAACAAAACCGAAGAGAATGCCATTGGTGGCATCCCTCTACGTGGCCTTATTCGAACCGTACGAGTTTAGGTGACGATACATGCACTGGGCTGACTTTGAGGCAAAGAATTTGTCAAAGCCAGACAAGGATGGAGAACGGCAGAGTATTGTAATCGCAGCTGGAATCACACCATCTGGTGAATTTCACGTTGGCCATTTGCGTGAAATCCTGACCTGTGAGATGATTTACAGAGCCTGTCGAAATTGGTCTTGGACTGATGGAGAGAGATACGTTGAGATTGAGCAACTCTTGTCAGAACTTGGGATGACAATTCAACAATGGGAGGAAAAAATCCAGAATGAACGTGCGAAAAATGAAATTGTATTGGAATTCATCTTCATAGTCGATAGCGCAGATCCACTTCGCAAGGTATATCCTTTTTTGGATGAATCATACGAACAATTCATTGGGCACCAACTGGGTAACATCCCGCCCCCCGATGCGAATGGTGCACCTGATTATTCAAGATATGATGAGGGGCGAGGCGACTCATATGCAGATCATTTCCTTTCTCCATTTGTGGAGGCACTGAAGAAAATTGGAGTTCGACCCAGAATCGTGGATAACTTATCCTGTTATGAAAATGGTGAGTTTGTAGAGTGTATTGACATTGCTTGCAAAAATACCGATAAAATTCGAGAGATCATTTCAAATGTTTCAGGACGAGATTTACCAGAAGACTGGTTTCCATTCAACCCTGTGGGTTCGGACGGGTCAATGGACGGTGTTACTGTCACGGGTTACGATTATCCATATGTCAGTTGGACTGACAGCTTAGGTGTTGATGGACGCTCTGATATCCGTTTGGGACAAGGTAAACTACCTTGGAGAATCGAGTGGCCGGCTAAATGGAAAATTCATGGTGTAACATACGAGCCTTACGGAAAAGATCACGGGGCTGCGGGTGGATCCTATGATACGGGCAAAGAAATTGCAAATTTATTCGATATCCTTGCACCACAAGGACTCACCTATGAGTGGATTTCTCTGAAAGGTGCTGGTGCAATGTCGAGTAGTATTGGGAACACGATTGGGCCCATGGATGTGTTGGAAATAGTCCCTCCAGAGATTGTGCGATACCTGATTGCAAGAAGTCCACCAAAAAGACACATTGACTTTGATACAGGTTCAGCCCTAATCGAGTTGGCGGATGAGTATCAACGGAATTGTAAGGAATTGATCGATGGACAGCCTGAAGATTTTACTAAACTGAGTAAAAGACAACAGAAGGCATGGGTTGTCAAAATCAATCAAATTGCATATTCCCAAGTTTATGATATCACATTTGGAGGTTTTTCAGGAGAAGGATGGGAAGATGAGGTCGCCGATGCTGCTTCAGATACACATGTTGTTTCATTTCGTCATCTTGCTTTACTTGCACAATTATACCCAGATGATACGGATATCTGGAAATCGCTGAAGCGCTCTGGAATGATTGATTCTAGTTTTGATTTATTGATGGAACTAGGTGGCCAAAATATAGCTTCAGAATATTTCATTGAAGATGGCATAGTTCACAGTAGAGATGGTTTTGATTATGTCCAATATATGTCATCCGATGTAAAGATAAACACAGAAATTACCGAAAAGCAGGATTGGGATATATCACTCGAAGAAGCAGCTTGGCACCACTATAGTTCGGGCAAAAATATGGGAAAAAACAGCACACTACCTCGCCGCCTGAAGACAATCCGTAATTGGCTAGAATCACCTCACTTCCCAGAAGATTTCCGATTGCGAATTCAAACTGAAATCTCAAGTGGTGCTATTCAAAATATCGATTCCAGAGATTTAGAGTATCTCGAGGCACTACACCGAACGCTACAAACCATCGACTGGGACAGTCATCACATCAACGACTGTATTTGTGAGCAAGCTAAAATTCGCCAGATTGTCTTGAGAGATGCATTCCAACTGTTATACTGGATTGTCTTAGATCAAAACTTTGGTCCCAAGTTGGCGAATATCCTGGCTGAAATGTCGCGAAATGATGTTCTAAATCTACTACAAACGGCGATTGATGAGTTATCATCCTGAACGTAGTTCAAAAACCCCAACCACCCGTACGCTTGAAAGAGTAGACGGTTGTGGCGGTGGCAATGCCGGTGTACTGTCCGAGTTGTGAAGCCGGCGTAGATGCCAATGCAAAATTCTGTTTGCAGTGCGGGCATGATTTGGAAACAGATGGTCCAATTACATCCACTGGGCACGATGTTCGCCAACTCAAAGAGTTGATTCGGAGCCGTGAAGATTTGTCGATGGCCGAGAAATTTGATCTCATTGCTAAAGTCGAAGAAGGTGAGAATCCCATTCAGCTAGGTTTGGCTGCACCTGCGGAAGGTAGTGGTGTCACTCCTGCACAGATGGAGATGCAAGCAGCTGCACCTGTGGTGGCGAAAGGGAGTCTGTCTGAAGCGGCACAAAACTACACCACCAGTCCCGCTGCGGCAGCGGCGGTTGCCCTCATGAGTTCTCAAACGGATGCTTGGGGACTCATCCAATCCGGTTCAATCAATACTCGCGACACACTATTCATCGAAGCCATGGCACTCGGTATGGAAGCCAGCCACCACATTCACGACATCGCGGCCGGTGGTATCGATGACACGGATCTCACAAACGAAGATTTGCGAGCGATTCCCGTTCTCAAACCTCCCAAGCGTTCATTCTGCCCCAAGTGCGGCTCGGACATTCATTCTCACACGATGTTGCAATGGCGAAAATGGCGTGACCACTCGGGTGAAGTCGTTCAACTCCAGGCACAGGCTGCCATGGAGACCAGTTTGGTCCAGGTGGCTGCACACTACATGACCCAAACTCAGGCTGCGGAAGCCCATCGAGATGAATTGGCAAGCCAGTTGGCAGGCCTAGATGAAGGTGCCATGACAGAGAGACTGAGCCAGGAATTGCGCCCCAAAATTCTGGCTGAAGTCGAAGAAGAGCTTCGGAAGAAGGTCGAAGCTGAGCTCCGTGAAAGTATCGAAGAAGAAATCCGTGCCGATATGGCTGCGCGTGGAGGAGGCAAGAAGGCCGCCACCAGTTCCAGTTCATTCAAACCCAAACCCGCGACAAAGAAGGCCGCAGCGCCTGTTGTTCGTCGAGGGGCTGCGAAGAAAAAATACGAAGGTGAGCCCGACGGCAAGGTCGACTGGTTCCTTGCTGATGCCTTGGATACGGTTTTCGATCCACACGGAACGGGCAAGGTGCTCAAACCCAAGACCATTCTAGCCCGCTCGGCCGATGGCAATGTTCGTGTTCAAGACGTAGTGAAAATTTACTCAACCGATGGTGAGGAGGGATTGTCAGAATTGGCATGGACCAGTCCATTTACCAAGTACATCATCGAAGCATTCGATGCTTGTTGATCAAACGTAATCAACAACCAAACGTCGAGGTTCAGGCATACCGTCCTGTGCCACTCGAATGGCTTCACATTCCATGCGAGCACCCGACATTGTGGTCACGAATGGAATGTTCAGTTCGACAGCGAGCCGGCGCATCATATTGCCATCCAAAACCGCGCCACCGCTGTTTCGTGGTGTATTGATGATCAACTGAATCTTGCCCTTTCGCATCAAGTCCAAGGCATCTGGACTCTGCTTTTCTGCAATTCGATAGCAAGTTTCGACATCGATATCGGCCTCGTCGCGCAAGTAGCGAGCTGTACCTTGTGTAGCGTGCAACTTGAATCCCATTTCCTGCAATGAACGGGCCATCGGAATCAGTCCCTCCTTGTCTTCATCCTTGACCGTCAAATACACACCACCATGGGTCGGAACCGGCAACTCGGTCGCCAGTCGTGCCTTGAGGTAGGCAGCAGCCGGATCTACATGGCTGCCCATGACTTCGCCGGTGCTCTTCATCTCAGGGCCTGGCGCAGGATCAAGGCCTCGCAACTTGAGGAAGGGGAAAACCGGAGCTTTGACACAAACCGCATCGGTTTGTCTTCGAGGAATTTCCATGTCTGCCAATTGCTCACCGATGGTGATGTGAGCGGCGATTCGAGCCAAGGGGATCCCTGTGGCTTTGGCGACGAAGGGGAAGGTTCGAGAACCTCGTGGATTGACCTCGAGAACGTACAACTCATCTCGACAAATACAGAATTGGATGTTAAAGCATCCGCGGATATTGAGCCCCAATCCAATTTCTTTTGTCCATTCATGTACCTTTGTAAGTATTTCATCACTTACGTTTTGAGTCGGGATAAAACACGTTGAATCTCCGCTGTGAATCCCGGCTTCTTCCAAGTGTTCCATGACTGCCCCGACCAAGACATCCTCGCCATCACAAACCGCATCGACGTCCAACTCAATGGCCCCACCCAGATACTCATCCACCAGCAGTGGTTTGTCAGGGGCGATGTATGCATCCGACATGTAAGTCTCAAGCTGTGCATCATCGGTTAGAATCTCCATGCCCCGGCCCCCAAGAACATACGATGGACGAACCAGGACAGGATATCCAATTTCCGCAACCGCGGCTCGAATCGAATCCGGGGTTTTGCCGGTACGACCTTCTGGCAAACGAATGATACTGCGTTTGCCGAATGCCTCGAAGCGTTCTCGATCACTGGCTTCGTCCACGGCATCGGGCGAAGTCCCCAGCATCGAACAAGTGAGGCCCTGTTCACTCAGATGCTCCATTCGGGAATCAAGTGGCAAGGCCAAATTGATGGCGGTTTGACCACCAAACTGCAGTAGAATACCATCCGCACCTTCGCGTAGGAGAATTTCAGAGACGCATTCAGTGGTGAGAGGTTCGAAGTACAGACGGTCCGATGTATCGAAATCCGTGCTGACGGTTTCGGGATTGTTGTTGACCAGAATCGCTTCATGACCGGCCTCACGAATCGCTTGAACAGCGTGGACTGCACCATAATCGAACTCAATGCCTTGTCCAATCCGAATCGGGCCTGAACCGATGACAACCAATCGACGACGATCTACCTTCTTTTCAGAGGGAACATGATCAACACCGTTCGGCGCACATCCACCTTCGTAGGTTGCGTAGTAGTAGGGCGTGACTGCCGCGAACTCAGCGGCGCAAGAGTCCACCATTCGGAACCTTGGATGGATGGCCAATTCGTGACGACGCTTCATGACATCAATTTCAGTTCGACCTTCGGGAAGACGGGACCAACCTGATGCAGGGAAACCAGAGAGAGCATCCGCGATGTGGGCATCGGTGAATCCAAGGCCCTTCCATTGACGCATTTGCTCTTCTGATATATCGCTCGCATCGCAATTGGCAGACACAATTTCAGCCTCTACATCTGCGATTTTCTTGAAACGATGCAGGAACCACCGCGTAATGTTACCTGTACCCTCACGAACTTCCTCGATGCCCATCCCACGGCGGAAGGCTTCCACCAAAGCACCCATTCTACGATCGGTTGGAACTTTGAGCCAGGTGGCCAGCACTTCTTCGGATAGTGGCTCATGGGCGCGCTCATCCATCGATTCACCGTCGCTGGCATCTGCTTCAGTCAGGGGCCGGGGATGAGGTTG
>DAHO01000073.1 GCA_002498455.1 Euryarchaeota archaeon UBA602 | reverse complement strand
TTGCGGCTTCAGCCACATCATGTAGCGCCTCAGGTTCGCTGACTTCGACACCCAGATCACGTGCTTTTTGTCGGCATGCAGCGGCTTTTTCCTCACTGCCTGCTGCACTGAGTGAGCGTGCAAGACCGAGCCATAGACTGGCATCTGATTTGTCTTGTTCAACAAGTTGTTTCCAAATGGTCACAGACTCTGCATGTTCTCCTGCCAAACTAAAGGCACGAGCTCGGAGTGTACTTGCACCTTCTGTCAGATATTGTAACGCTTCAGAGGCCATCTCAGGACCTGCTGGAAGTGTCGTGGGCAAATTCATGTCAAACTCGATGGCCCTTCCTTCACCCTCCGCCAAATCGATGAGCAATTCTGCGAAAACCAGGCCACTCGCATGCGTCGGTTCGATGAGCAATAACGAACGGAATGCATCAATGGCAACATCGGCTTTGCCCAAATCGACTGCAACCAAAGCCAGACCATTGGCGGCTTTGGCATACTTTGAATCGATACCCAATGCCCTTTGGAAACAATCTAGCGCACCATTGAGATCTTGAGTCTTTTTCTTCAGTGCACCTTGATTAAACCACGCTGATGCATCGTTGGGGTCCAAGTCAGTTGCGTATTCGAACGCATTAATCGCTGCGTCGATTAAATCGAGACGAGCCATGGCGCCGGCAGCGACTCTCCAGCAGCCTGCATGTTCAGCAGCGGCTTCGGGAAGATGAGCGCGAAGTGACTCCAGTGCACCGGCAGGGTTTCCTTCACGAATCATCGCTGTGGCCAACTCAGCCAATTGATCAAGATCCAAAGTTTGTACAGGTGTGGCTTCCACGGGTTCCTCAATTGTGGGGTCAGGCATAGAACCGAGTGACTTGATATTGCCTTCAGGCTGAACCCACTCTGGTTCGGTTTCGACCTCAATTTCTGAAATGGGGACCTCGGAGGTGATTTCTTCATTTTCTTCAATCGTTGCAAGTTCGACCACAGGTTCGGGTTGCAATGCGACGACGGGAGGTGAAGTTCCAACGCCTGATATGATGTCAAGCAGTGCCGGATGGCCAGGGAATGCAATCAGTCCATTCTGTGCATGTTCAACCGCATCGGCTGTGTGACCCATACGTTGCAGAAGAACTGCAAGGTTTGCACTGGCTGCACCGTGCCCGGGTGAGTTCTGCAATGCAAGTTTGAAGGCTTGCACAGCGTCTTGAACATCGCCGGTTGCTTCACTGACAACACCGCGATTGAACCAAGCCATGTGCTTTGATGGATCCAAGGCGATGGCCTGATTGAAGTAACGCAATGCCTCGGCATGTTGGCCTTCGAAACTGAGAACTTCTCCCTGCTGAATGAGTTCATCCGCGGAAAGGTCTGCACTCGGTCCTTCTGGCTGCGGACTAGAAATCTTCTCCTCAATGGGTATTTTTTCTGTAGATGACGGTGTGTATGTTGGTACGGCGACATTGTCGATGGTCACCGTATCGGTATCCGTAGATTGCGGAGCCTTTGGAGCAATACCGAATAGTGGACCCGAACAACTTGGACACGTGGCCTCAGAACCTGTCAGGGTTTGTTCACAGTGGGGACACACTTCATGACCGTGTTCAGGCATACCCATCTCCGCCTCTCACAAGAGCCTTCCATGCATAAGCATTCGCTGTGGACGCGCTTCGTCTAAAGAACGAATCTCAGCACAAGTTCAAGAATCGAGGTCCTTTCCCCGGCCCATGGCTCACATTCTAATGATGACAGCAACATCAGGGACAAATTTTGAACTCGCTCAAAAATTTGTTGAGAACGCACGGTCGAAAGGTCATGGAACCGAAATTATTGATTTAGCTGAAATCGATCTCCCCATGTTTACAATCGCTCGTTCAAAAAGCGAGGACGCCCCGGATGTTTCCGACTTAGTTGCTAAATTGACAGATGCGGATGCTTGGGTTATCATCGCACCTGAATACAACGGATCCATGCCACCAACATTGAACAATGCCATCGCTTGGATGTCAACCGATTGGAAACAATTCAGGGACATGTGTACAGGCAAGCCCGTTGGTTTGGCGACTCACAGTGGCGGGGGTGGCGCCCATGTCATTATGGCCATGCGTCAACAATTCTCATTCATTGGTGCAGATGTCATCGGGCGCGCATGTTTGTCCGGTCGGGACAAAGAGGCCAATCCCGAAACGATTGATGCCATGATTGACAACCTTGCGCGCTGAGTGATTGCATGAGCCAGAAAATTGACCCGACTGGGGTCTGCTTGATTTTGGTACTCTTGTTGATGGGGTTGTCTCCAACCTTGTCTGTGCAAGTTAATCAAGAACTTGTCGAACCTTGCAACGGATTAAGCGAAAATTGTGAGAAACAATACACACAAGTCACCTATCCCGAAACACACAATGCTCATTCATCATTGGATGAAGGTTACAACTTCTTGGCTGCAAACCACCGCCTCAATCTAAGTCAACAGTGGGATGCTGGATATCGAGCCTTCATGCTCGACATACACCATTCACGATATTCTGAATCTCTCGAAAATACCTCTTTTTGCCATGGCACATGTATATTGGGTAACCAGAATGCCGTCGAATTGCTTTCAATTATTCATGACAAAATGAATTCGTCAACTCGAGATGTCGTCACTCTACTCTTCGAAGTTCACGTACCCTATTCTCACATTGCATACATCCTAAACCAGAGTGGTTTGATCGACAAGGTACACACTCAAACTTTGAACGAGGACTGGCCGACACTCAGTTCGATGATTGAGAGACAACGAAATCTCGTAGTCTTCATCGAAGGTAGTTCAGATTCAAATTACCCGTATTTGCACAATTTTGTCGAACATGGTTGGACAACCAACTATGCGGAAAAAAATCCTGAAGACATGACATGTGATGTTCACAGAGGTGATGGAAATCAGCCGGTTTGGCACATGAACAATTGGTTATCGGTGGAAAGAGGTACATCGGATTGGACGCGGGCACACATCGTTAACGACTATGATTTCTTGCTGAATCGATCGCTAGAATGCTGGGAAATTCATGGTTCGAAACCAACTTTTGTTGCAGTCGATTGGTGGACTGATGGTGACGCTGTTAATGTCACAATCGCGCTGAATCAAATGGAACATTGGACGGATCAGCGACCTTTGCGGGCAGCGACCGATTCCAAGTGATCTAGGCTTCGCTTTGCTTGACGCGCAACACGCTCATCGTCATCCTCCAAAGCTCTGGCCAAGGGTTGCACAACCCGGCCATCGGAGAAACGTTGCATTGCATCGACTACAGCCAGCCGCACATCCGCATCTTGATCCGTAGACATCTCAATCAATTGAAGCATCAAGGACGGGCTATTGTCCAACTTGAGGCCTTGCAATGC
>DAHO01000011.1 GCA_002498455.1 Euryarchaeota archaeon UBA602 | reverse complement strand
TCGTGAAGCCATGAAATTGCTTGAACGAAATTCGATGGCGAATCAAAACAGGACTGAAGAAGAACGAGGGAGACTCTTGGGTTCCTTCAATGAACCAATTGACCACTGGCTCGATTTCTTCTGCTTCACTCACTTCATCGACAGGGATGGAAAGTTCCAACTCAAGATGTTGAGTACTTCTTCATTCAAACCATTGGCCGCCAGCATGGGTCCAATGCTCAAGGAAGAATCATTCCATCTTGGAACAGGTGCCAACGGATTGCGTCGTATTGTGAAGCAAGGTGTCATCCCCATGGCCTTCCTCCAGAAATACATCAACAAGTGGGTGAGTACAGGTTTAGATCTATTCGGAACCGATGAGAGTACCTCCGCTCAGTGGGCATACGTTTACGGTGTCAAGGGACGTTATGACGAAAGAGAATCTGAAGTCGAGGCCACTCGTGAGCACTTGAATGAGGAATCCAGAATGCACTACTTCAATGAAATCAAAGCCGAAATGGTTCGGATTAGCAAGCCAAGAAAAGAGGGTGAGCCCGAGTTGTTCATCCCCAGCGACAAGTTCAATCGCGGCCTTGGTCACTATCATGGGCAAAAGTGGACCGTACATGGAGAGCCTTTCGAAGGAAATGACGAAGAGTGGCAAGCTTACCTTGACTCGGTCCTTCCCACGGATGAAGATGAGCGAATTTTGCGTGAAGAATATTTGACGCAAGAGTGGATCCAATACCGCGAATGGAAGGGCAACTGAAAGGAGATGAAAGGATGACAATGCTTGCCTATGGGCTAATGAATGTGAACCGCGAGGCTCTTGTACCGTTCTTTGAAAGGGTGCCTGAACTATTCGATTCTCACCACCACTCCGAATCTCAAGACCCGGATGGATATGAAGAACTGTTGTACAGAATTAGTCGCCCTTACTCAAGTCACACTCTTGACTTGATTGATGAGTGGATGGGATTTGAACGACGAGAATGGAAAAGTGACACCGAACGTGAAGTACTCTTGTTCCTCTATGCGGTTCGATTCCCTGACACACTGTTGATCGAGAGCCTGACTGAAGAAGCACGCAGTGACGTGGTTCGACTTTCTGCATATCTACATTTTACCAAACACACCTATGCGATTTGGGATGAAGATACTCGAAAGGGTTTGGCAAAACTGGGCTTTGACATCCCCAACACAACCGATGCTTGTCCGTTCAAGTATGGCGCTTATGCTGCCTCGATTGAGTTGTTGAAAAAATTGGCCCCATTTTATTCATTCTTAGAGCACGACGTGCCCCGGCAGCGTCTGTTCCAATCCGCACTTGCGGCTTACGGCCGGGAGTGATGCCAGTGACCATTCGTACAGTTGCCGTCATTGGCGCCGGTACGATGGGAGCGGGAATCGCACAAGTTTGTGCACAAGCGGGCTGGGATACCCGATTGTTCGATGCATTTCCGGAAGGACTAGATGCGGGCATGAATAGAATTGATGCATTTTGGAACAAGGGTATTGAGCGAGGGAAAACGACTGCCGAGCAAAAACAAATTTGGGAGCAAAACTTGTCACCTTTCAACGAGTTGGCCGATGCGGTAAACGGTGTCGATTTAGTGATTGAGGCCGTCCCGGAAATCCTTGAATTGAAACGGAAAATATTCTCTCAATTGGATCATCTGGCTCCCGAGAACGCCGTGTTGGGAACCAATACTTCTGGATTGAAGATTTCCGATATTGCCAGTGCGACTCGTCGACCGGACAAGGTCATCGGGATGCATTTCTTCAACCCCGTTCCAATAATGAAATTGCTTGAATTGGTGCGCCATGAATCTGTGGCTGATTCAACCATTTCAATCGCTAGAGAAGTGGGCGAAGCAATGGGCAAGACCTGTATTTTGGTCAATGATGTCCCGGGCTTTGCAACCAGTCGCCTCGGAGTCGTCCTTGGCAATGAGGCCATTCGAATGTTGGCCGATGGAGTCGCCAGTGCATCCGATATCGATACGGCAATGCGACTAGGATACAAGCATCCAATGGGCCCATTGGAACTCACCGATTTAGTCGGTTTGGATGTCCGTAGAGATATCCTAAACAATCTTGCTGAAGCATTCAATGATGAATCATACCGGCCACACCCTCTGCTCAACAAATTGGTTGAGGCTGGCGAGTTGGGCAAAAAATCCGGAAAGGGATTCTACCTCTGGTCTGATGAAGGTAAAAACGAACGAGACGACCTTTGAGATTACATGTCGACCATTCTGATTGAATTGATTGGCATTGTTGCCGGTATTCTAGGCATCATGGCTTGGATCCCTCAACTGAGGGAAGTGTGGGTTGAGGGGCTTCACGAAGGCATCTCCTTGCCAACTTTCTGGTTGGTATCTACCGCTCTTGTCCTATGGCTGGTGTACGGTGTACTAATCGGGTCGATGTCACTCATCGCCGCAAACTTGGCTGCTCTGGCCTGCATGTTGTCACTGATTTTTGGTGTCATTCGACTTCGTAAGGCACAATCCTAGATTTGGTCAAGTCCTTCAGGTCGTAGGACTGATTCTAGTATCCAGCGGGGCCCATCCTTTGTGAACAAGGCACAAGTTGCAGTGGAAATGGGGTGATATTCGCCACACAGAGTGGCGACGAGCATCTCACAGCCGGGATTGTGACCCAACATCAGTGTGGTTTTACCCTCCTCGATTTCTGTTGCGATTGGCAACAGGGTATCCAATCCTGCAAGATAAATTTCTGGACGTATTTCGAATCGAACAGGCATCATCAGCGCAAACGTCTCTTGCGTCCGTTTGGAACTTGAAATCAACGCTGTATCGGGTACCCAGTCTCGATTGATTAAAGCCTGAGACATCTGGGGTGCTTCAGCCAAGCCTTGCTCGTTTAATCGACGATCATGATCGAGCCCCGAATCCGATTCAGGATGGGTGTTGGCATGTCGCATGATGATTAATCGGGTCGACATCAAATCACGAACCAAAATCAGGATCTCTCTTTTCCAGGAATGCGGCCACACCTTCCTCAAATTCCTTGGTTTGGCTGGCTGCAATAATCAGTGCCTGCTCAAACTCAAGTTGGGTTTGGAAAAATGTAGAGGTCGAGGCGTCGAGTAATTGCTTGGTTCCACTTCGGCTGAGTTGTGACCACTTGCCCCATTTGGCAGCGACTTGTACCGCTGTATCAATCAACTCATCCATCGTAACGACTTCATCGACTGCACCTTTTTCATGAGCCTCTGAACCACTCCAAACTTCATCGTTGAAGAAGAAACGACGAGTCACTTGGTTGCCCACCAATCGTGGCAATAGCCAGGTGGTCCCACCGTCTGGCGACAAGCCGAGTTTGAAGAAAGCCGCAGCTAACTTGGCCTCTGGTGCTGCAATTCGTGCATCACAGGCCAATGCGAGTCCCAAGCCCCCTCCTGCTGCGGCCCCATTCATGGCGGCGACCAGCACGGTTGGATCGGTTCGCATTCGTACTTGCAGAGGATGCAAGATACTCGTCAGATTGTCGACGAGTGGACCAATGCGGCCCTCATCGATGCAACGTTGAAATTCCTCAATATCTGCACCCGCACAGAAGAATTTACCCGTACCCGTGATGACAATCCCCTTCACGTTGACATCATCCATCAGTTGATTTAGCGTATCTGAAATTCCTTGCATAGAGTCACTGCTGAATGCGTTACGTGCGGCTTCAGCCGAAAGGGTGGCGATCGCAACAGAACCCCGGTACTCAACCTCTAGGACCATGAAGGGCGGTCGAGGTTCTCACTATTGAATTCCATGAAGGTGATAAGTTGAGAATGAATCGGCCATACATGATGCGACGCGACTCTCTGTACATCAATGGCGAATGGGTTGAAGCAAATGGTGACGGAGTCATCGAAGTTGTGAACCCGGCTACTGAAGAAACAATTGGTTCAGTTCCTGTTGGAAGCCAATCGGACGTTGATGCAGCTATCACTGCGGCCCGAGATGCGTTTCCAGCTTGGTCTTCAAGTTCAATCGAAGAGCGAATGGAAGTGTTGAACAAACTTTCAGCAGCCATCAAAGAAAGTACCGAAGAATTGGCACAAACCATCACCGCAGAAGTGGGAACACCGATTGGATACAGTCGAATGGCCATGGTTGGAACTCCACGCGTCGTCGCTCGTTCATACGCCAAGATGTTGGAATCGTTTGAATGGGAAGAAGAAGTTCGCAATTCGCTCATCATCAAGGAACCGATCGGTGTATGTGCATTCATCACTCCATGGAATTTCCCGTTGCATCAAATCGTCGGCAAGGTTGCCCCTGCGTTAGCGGCTGGGTGTACCATGATTCTCAAGCCCAGCAAAGAAGCCCCTCTGAATGCCTTCATGCTCGCCGACCTCCTCGATGAAATTGGACTGCCATCGGGTGTGTTCAATTTGGTCAGTGGGCATGGCTCAGAAGTTGGAGAATACATGTCCTCACACCCGGATGTAGACATGGTCTCTTTCACCGGATCGACGGGCGCAGGTGTACGCGTCAGCCAAGCCGCAGCTCCAACGGTCAAACGAGTCACCTTGGAATTGGGTGGCAAGAGCGCCAATGTCGCACTGGACGATGCAGACCCTCAACTGGTTGGCAAGATGGCAATTGGGGCATGTTACCAAAACTCAGGTCAAACCTGTTCGGCTCTGACACGATTGATCATTCCAAAATCAATGAATGATGAGGTCTGTGAGGTCATCGCAAGTCGAATTGCGCGATACACGGCCGGCGACCCACTCGACGATTCAACCCGATGTGGACCCATGGTCAGTGAACGACAACAAACCAGCGTCACCGAATACATTCAATCTGGAATTGACGAGGGAGCCAAACTCGTTGTTGGCGGGATAGGGATGCCTGATGGATTGGAGACTGGATTCTTTGTCAAACCAACTGTTTTTGCTGAAGTGACCCCCGACATGACCATTTGGCAAGAAGAAATCTTCGGTCCGGTTCTTGTCATTGCCACTTATGAATCTGAAGAAGAGGCTTTGGCATTGGCCAATGACTCCATTTACGGCCTCTCAGGAGGTGTTTGGTCAGCCGATGAAGAACGTGCCATGGCCTTTGCACGTGGGATGCGAACCGGACAAGTCAGCATCAATGGAGGACCGTTCAACATCAGTGCACCCTTTGGCGGCTACAAGATGTCGGGCAATGGCAGAGAGTTGGGTCTACATGGTCTTGAGGAATTCCTCGAGATCAAATCCATTCAGCGTCCTGTCGAATAAATCGTCGCCACGGTCAAAAACCGCCACTAACGAGGAATGGATATGGCCGAAGGAGAAAGTATCCCACGCCTCGTTCTAATTTCGGGCGCGACCGGTGCGGGAAAAACCACCTTGGCCAAGGCTGTGGCCCATGAAATGGGATTGGCACGGATTGCGTCGTCGGATACGATTCGTGAAGTCATGCGCGCCACGATTCCTACACCCGACCCCGCTCTGATTCGCTCATCTTACGGACGTGGAGATGTCGGTGATGCATCCAGTGATTGGGAGGATGCTGCTGAAGCGGTTCAACCGGGGATTGAGGCCGTTGTAGAGCGAGCACGCCAACAGGGGGTCGACTTGGTTCTCGAAGGAGTCCACGTCATTCCTTCTCGTCGATTGCTCAACGCTTGGGAATCTGCAGGGGGTGCTGCTCTCGGAATTGTCGTGAAGATCGAGGATGAAAATACGCATCGTGAAAGAATTGAAGCCAGAGAAGCCAACACCTGGAGAGGAGTTGAACGATATCGAATTGGATTTGATCGAATTCGTTCCATTCAACGAGCGATTGAGGAACGTGGCTCTGGAGCAGAATGGAAAGTTGTCGATACACGCCTACACCAAGATGGGGTCGGAATGATTCGTCAATGGCTCAATGAAGCTTGGTATGCAGCAGTGCGACGGTAATCGCATCGGTACCCTTTGCTTGAACGGGTGAGCAGTGGGCCACATTGCTACACATAATGCAATAATGCAATACAAATAATAAGGACCCAGTTCAATGAGTTTACATGCTTAAGCATACAATAAAAAATAGCAAGATGGTTACAATTTTGGCTGTCTTGTTAGCAAGCACGATGGTAGGAGTTGTATCTGCTGAGGATACTGGCAGAGACGTAATTATTGAAGAATCTGCTGTAGATGATGTGGACGACTTGGGTGGAATTTTCACTAAAGAAGAATGTGAAGCAGCAGGTGGAGTATGGATTGTGAAGAAAGCGTTTCCTCATGGTTGGTGCCATATCAAACTTCCACTTCCAAAAGATACCCTTTGAGTACTAATACTCTAATTTGTGTGACCTACATACCAGTTCAAGTCTGAGGTTGGGGATCACTTTCATTGGGCAGATTGATTTTGTTTCAAATCCTTGTCTGGGGTAAACGAGGCTCCAAAACCTAAAAATGGTTTCTTGCTCTCCATTGTGTTATGAAAAAATCATTTTTTATTGTGGCCATAATGATATCATCAGCACTCGCTGGGTGCCTCGATGGCGGGCCAAATCGAGACACTACCTCTCCTAGGGTTGGAAGTTTTGACTGCGATGATAACATGGTCATTACCACCTTTATTCTTGGAACAGATGACAGCTGGGATTTGAGTATTCCAGAATCTCCGGCGCCTTACATTCCATTCACATTGCAACAACTATTCCCTAATACAAAAGGAACCGATAGTCAAGCAAATGGAGAGGTCGCACACCACTACGAGTACCTAAATGCTGGTCCAAACCCAATTGAGGATGCACAACTCATTATCAAAACACGTTCATTTGGAAAGGATCCAACCAATTCGGATCAGGTAAAACTGGTTTTCCACGAGCATCTCTTGCAACAACCTAGTTGGTTAATTGACATAGGTCCCGCCGCTGACACACTCCCTGGGCTGGAAAGTGTGTTACATCTTGATACATTACCATACAGTGGTGGTTCTGATGATTTATCCTCCTCACCAGTTGGGGGATTCAATTTAATCCCAGCTATTCAACAACTCGGTTATCTTGATGTCATTGTTTCATCAGGCCAAGAAGTTGATTATATTCTCCTTGAAATTTGTACAAGAGGAACATCCCCAGTTCCAGTTCCACCAAGCCCGGGAGTATTCACATGCCCCGCCCCACAACAACAGTATAGTTTCCTTGCCGGAGCACCCGATTCTTGGAATGCGAATTCGTACGACCCAGCGTTGATAGTTCCAGCAAACCTCGAAGCATTTGCACAACCAATCAAGGCAACCGATGATGATTCAAATGAAGCAAAATTCGCGCACAGATTCGAATACATACACAGTTTCGGCTACACAATAGTTGACGCTCAACTCACAGTCAAAACAAGGACAGTGTCGTCCATGATTCCAAACGCAGATGCACTTACACTACTTTTCTCAGATGATGCAACATTGTACTCGAATTGGCAGATTGGAGTTGCAAGTGGTGCCGATACTGCAAACGGAATCACATCAACATTGCATCTTGATACGCTTCCTATCTCAGCATCCGGAAGTTTGTCTTCAGTCGTGGCAGGAAGCGAGAATTTACTTCAATCGATAAATGATCTTGGCTATCTAGATGTCGTGTTAGGAAACGGTCAGAATGTCGATTACTTGGCTTTAGTACTCTGCTATGATATGTCTTCTACGATAATTTGGGAGCCAGACACACTTCCCATGCCCTGCGAGGAATGGGAAGATGAAACCTCCCCAGACTATGATTTGGGAAGTGTTACTGAGGTCATTCACGGTATACCCGATGGGTTTGATCTCTCTCAAGCTGACGACCCCGGTGAGCCACGTAATTCCTTGATTGGAATCTTAGACCATCAAATCACCTCCATTGCTCGAGGAGGTGATGGTTGGAGTAGTTGGAATCACTATGGTGATGGATGGGCGACGTTGGGCAAATTCGATAATTACAAGTCTGACACATTTGTGATGACCAGTTTCATAGATCTCCCAGATAACATTATTGACGCCCGCCTCGATTTTCATATCTCCTTCGTAGGGGGGGGTATTCTTTCTACAGACAGCATTCATCTAGGCTTTTCTCAAGAATTAGCCAATCCCATTGCATATCCGTACCATAATACAGATACACTCACCTATGATTCAACTACTGGTTCAGGAGGAGATTACTGGGATGAGAATGCTCCTACTCCACTCGACAGCAATTTCGGAACTCAATCACATTTCGTTGGCTATGATTACACTGCATACACCTATATGATTAATCAGGCAGGTGGAATGACAATCTCGCTCCATTTGAGCCACTTGCATGCCGCTGGTCATGACTTTGATTCACCAACCTCTCTCAACGGGGGTACATTCAGCATCATTCAAGAGATGAATGAACAAGGATTCCTTGATTTTATGATCCAAGACGATACGATGGTGGATTACATATCTCTCAAATATTGTTCTGCGAGCTTTGATTCTGATGGAGATGGGTTATTGGATGAAACCGAAGACTATGACAACGATGGTGATGAAATTTCCAATGCTGATGAAGGAGATGCTGATCCAGACGGAGATGGCATTCCAAATCACCTCGATCTAGACAGTGATGGGGACGGAATTCTTGACATTACTGAGGGGGTTGTTGATAGTGATGGAGATGGCATTCCCAATTTCCTTGATTTGGATAGCGATGGGGACGGTTTTCCCGACGCCCTTGAAGGGGAAGGTGATAATGATGGAGATGGCATCCCGAACTATCTTGATGTTCCTTAAAGGCAAGCAAAGTAACTCTCAGCCAATGATTATTCAGGATTATCAGCAATGGAAATAATTGACAATGTTGATTGTAATAGGTTAGCCCTAGCGACACCCTCGTATGGGCGAATCATGAGAGGGTACCCATGCGACATGTCTGATTTCATTAGAAGTCGATTGTCGCTTCTAGAGTAACTTGCAATCGTGCATGACTGTCGGCGATACCAGCACTTGCTGTGACCACTCGCGTACTGCCATCCCCGGTGACTGAAATATCTGAGAGAATGATTTCAACGCCCCGGGCTTCACCATGACGCATCAGATCGTCCGCAATGGAATCCGCAGCGGCTTGAGCCGATTCCGTCTCGTTGTTCCCTGCCGCAAACAACACTGCAGAACGATTCTCCATCAGAGGTTGCCAAGCGGCCAAAGTCTCAGCGCTGGTATCCAACACAGCGTCCTCTTGCGCATCGTAGGGTTCACCCAAACTGGCCGTTCGAACGGTATTGAGTGACATGGTCAACAGCGCAAACATCAGGATCAGCCCCGTCATCAATAGCATTTGTCCGGTTTCATCTTTGGCAAGGATTCGACGCATCACGCACCACCTCCTGTATGCCAAACTTGGAGACTGACTGTCCAAACGTGGCCGCCCTCATGAACCAGATGATGGATGGTCAATGAACGCCCCTCCGGTAGCGATGTTGCCCCGTGAGAATCCAAAGGACCGGCATCGACTGCCAACCAACAATTGCCTCGAATCGAAGCCGACAATGTATCCAACATGGTCTGACAGGTCACATCGTTATCCTCTGTCGCAAGCATTTCAGCAAGCCTTGACGAGTAATTTGCCTCATCCAATGCGGATGCGCCCGCCAGGCTATCATAGGCGTCCTCAGCAGCCAAATCGAGAATACCATCACTGGCCGGAGATGTCGGATCGGGGACCTTCAGTTGCAAGATGAAGGTGGCTGTCATGAAAAACAACCAGAACAAGGTAAGCATCTCTAAGATGTGAACCTGAGCTGATTCATCCGTTCGGTCACGTCGAGGCAATTCCGTCATCCTCCTGTGATCGGAATGAAACCGATGTCAGGGCTTAACCCAACGGATTGAGGAACACCGATCAAACTCGGAGAGAAGGCGGCGATATTGAACAGAACCAGACAGATGATCATCATCATTCCTGCGTGCTTCATGCCCGTTGACAATCGTCCAGTGGCCATGATTCCAGCCATGGCACCATTGCCCATGGCTTGTGCATTGACTCCGTAAAAGAATACGACCAAGAAGAACAGTGGGTCGACGGCATTGATTTGCATGTTCCCAATAGTCTCACTTTCGCCACCGCTATTGCTGCTGGCAATCGCGGGAATAAACACGTTCGATAGAACGACAATCACGCCGATAAACACCATGAACGATACCCAAATCACCGCAATGTAGGAACCAATCGCACGGGCACGTTCACCCTTCAAGAATTGGATTTCACGACTGTCATTGGCTGCGGTGACCAGAATATCAGAAATTTTACCTCCAGCCTTGTTGGCTTCAGTCACCAAACTGACTGCTCGAAGCACCAGAGGAGTCCCAACTCGTTCTGCAAACATTTCGAGAACGTCACCGAACGCGATTCCCCAAGACAGTTGATCTGACATTTTCTTAATTTCAGGATTCAATGCACCATATTCAGAATTGGCCAGCGTCCTGACTGCAAGGGTCATGGAAAGACCACCTTTCCAATACTCGGCCAAGTCTCTGAGGAAGTCAGGGAATTTATCCTCAACCGCTTCGATTTTCCGCATCTGTCGATCCGAATAAAGAGCCGCAGGATAGACCATCAACAAGAAGCCCAAACCAAAGAAATTGACAAACATGGTTGGTCGAAGACTCATCGGGCCCAGATTCACTTCCGGCCCAAGCCAAAGTGATTTGTTGTTCATGTTTCCAGGAATTCCATCCCAAGAATCGACTGCAATTTTGAAGTCGACTTTGTTGAGGATGGTTGAACTATCGGCATCCGGCGGTGGTGGGAAAATCAACCAGAATTGGTATTCGCCACCCGGTTCCGCATTGGGAATCGATTGCATACAATCTCCTCCATTGGCGTAGCAGGTCATCGACAAAATCTCATTTCGCTGCTGTGAGCCGATTGGATAATGGTAAATCTTCACTTGGAATTCGTAGTTTTGATACGCATCGGCTGAAACGGTCACCGTCATCGGTTGCAACGGATGAGCCTGTAATTGTCCATCTTGAATGAGTTGTGAATTGCTCATGCCCGGTACTTGGAAAGATTTGGCCAGCCCCGGTGGGCTGACGCGTGGCCAAGACTCTTCCCAAACTTCTTCTTTCGGAGACTCCTTGGTCAGGAAGCAGGTTTGATTGTCGTAATAGCTCGGTCCGGAAGGATCCATGGGATCGAAAGAATCTGGACAAGCCAAATTGAGAAACATGGGATTGCCGTTGGCGGGTTTGAAGACCAAGTCTGCATTGGTAATCCAGAATCCAAGACAACTGATTCCAAGCATCAATCCGACCATCAGGATGGCAATAAAATTCGACTGTGTTTTATCGTCCTTTGGAAGTTCAAGATTGACGCGAATCTTTTCCTTCTTCCGTGCCATTTCTTTCACCCCCGCTCACATTTTTTGCTCTTCACTCATCAACCAGACCAAGCCAGAATAGGCGATGTGAATCATCGGCAGTACACCCATGACAATACCATACACCATGCCTTCGCTGATTTGGCTACCTGCACCCGATACCCAGAACATGATGACGAGCATCACGATGAGGAACAGTGGCATAGCCACAGCAACTACGACATAGGATTCGGCCATGAGTCCCAGTGTCTCAAGGAACTCAGTCAAGCGAATTCGGTTTTCACGCATGTAGTGCTCGGCACGATTCAAGAAATACAATTTGAGATTGCCACCACTGGAAAGGGTGCCGACCATTCCTTGGAAAAACTCAGTCGCCCAGGGGGATGCTGCCCGATCTACAGCGTGCTTAATCGCTGTGATCAGGTCCATTCCCAAGAGAGTAATATCACGGTAAATCATCGCTGAATCATAGGCGATCTCACCATAGATTTCTTCGTTCGCTGCCAATGATTTGAAAATTTTCATCGGGGTTGCATTGGCCGCAGACATCGCCGCCGTGTAGGACGCAGCATAGGGTAGGAACTTCTCCAAACGATCACCACGAGCTGTCTTTTCTCGTTCAGCAGTATTGGAGAAATACTTGAATGCACCATAGGGCATTAGGAATCCAAATAGAACGACAATGATGGCTTTGGCTGCAAAGCCCAATGTCTTGGTCTGATAGAACGGGCAACCGCCGTAATCGTAACCTTCACTAGACCAACCCAGTGTTGGATCAACCAACTCTTTATTCTCGAACGCCCAGATAATACAGGGGTCAACACTCTCAGCCGTTTGTTGGTTTTCGTAGAAGGCGACAGCTCCAAACCCTGGGGCGAAAATCAAGGCCAATAAGCCAAAGCAGCCCACCGCTGTCATGATGGTTGACATTAGCGTCGTCGCCTTGTAGACTTCCGGCATGACGCGAATGTCTGCCTGAGCGAGTGTTTTCATCAGTTCCTTGTCACTTCGCGCACCCTTGCGATAGAATCCACCAAAGATGGCATTGGAGAATTTTTGCCATTCTGTAAGGACCATTCCCTCAAACAGAGGACCTGTCTCCTGTTTCTTCGCCATAATTACCCTCTCGTAAATCACCGTTTGTTGAACCATCAGCGTAGGCCGTCCACCCGAGCCAAGACGTCGTTGGGGCGGACATAGTACTCGGTGATGATTTGAGCCACTTGGTCAGATTTCCGAATGTCATTCAGAACCATCCAATCGAGAATTCGCTTACGAGTTCGCAACTCTTGTCGCATTTTTTCTTGACTGAAGTTGATCTTGACCATAATCTTCTCCAGAACGTAGGATTTTCCAGAGAAGTCGAAGTCGTCACGAGCGGGATCCCACTTGAATACTTCATTCGTAATCACTTCTTGGCTGTGTGGATCCACGCCGACGATTTCGACCAATTGCTTGGTTCGACGAACACGTCGTCCGTTAATTCGAGTCTGAATCTGAATCGCAACCGCTTCCAAAGCCGGTAGAAGAACACGTGGAATGTCAATCGGTTTGTTTTCCAAACGGTGGACGAGGCTGGGTACCGAGTCAGCGTGGACAGTCGAGTACGAACAGTGTCCTGTTGCCATCGCTTGGAACAGAACATAGGCTTCAGCACCACGAATTTCACCCACAATGATGTATTCTGGTCGCTCTCGCAATGCGGCTTTAAGCAGCTCGAACTCACCGATTTCACCTTCGCTCGACTCACCACCGAAACCCTGTCGCGTCAAACCGGGAATCCAGTTGGGTTGTGGGATGTTTACTTCACGAGTCGATTCGATACTGACAATCTTCATCTGCCAAGGAATAAACAGGCACATCGCGTTCAGTGTCGTGGTCTTTCCAGAAGCAGTACCACCGACGAACAGCATCGAGATTTCATTCTGGAAAGCAATCCAGAGGTAAGCAACCATCAGGCTGGTCATAGTACGGAAAGCAACGATATCGCAAGGACTGAACGGATCTTCACGGAATCGGCGGATACAGAATGTGGAACCGCGTGTCGATACTTCTCGACCCAACTTCATGACGATTCGGGAACCATCCATCAATGTTGCATCTAGCAAGGGCTCGGCAACAGAAATGTGTTTGCCACAACGCTGAGCGAGTTTGATTACATACGATTCCAATTCCACATCGTCCGGCCATGCGATGGTCGTTTCCACCGACTCAAACTTTCGATGATAAGCGAAAATTGGAATGTTGGTACCGTCCAAACTGACGTCTTCTACGTTGGCATCGTTCATCAGAACATCCATTCTTCCATAGCCAATTAGGTCGCGCTTGAGGTAATAGAAAATCTTGGAACGGGATTTCTTGTTAATCTTCAAACGATAAGATTTGATGATTTGATCCATCGCCGCCCGAAGATACAACTCAGGATTGGCATCAATTTCATCAATATCCGCCGTCAATGCTTGAATGAAAATGTCCATAATTTCTGAACGGACCTCTTCTTCCTTCTTGGTCAACGGCGGTTCGATCACTTGGTAAATGATATTCAAAGTACGTAAATCACGCACAATTCGGGCGAATGCATGGGGTGGCATCACCGGATATTTGTCGAGTTCCTCGTATTGCACCTGTTGGCGGCGTTGGCGTTGTCGCCGGCCACCGTCTCCTTTCCGCGCCATTCTCGATGCCCCCTGCCCTTGATGGTCGATACCGCTAGCACACTATAAGATTCCGCAGGGAACCATAGGTTCCCTAACGTTGTGCTAAAGATTCGATTTGGCCGAATCAATTTTCGAAAGC
>DAHO01000021.1:492-23050 GCA_002498455.1 Euryarchaeota archaeon UBA602 | reverse complement strand
CGCATGGGTACCCATTGCAAAGACGCATGAGCAAAGGGGGCCGTTTCTATTATACCTCCAAACTAGGAATGCCAAGGGAAAATTTCACTAAATTTCTTGCCACTATGATTCAGTAAATGGTGTCTTATATCGATAACCTCATACTCAGTATATTTTGAAATCCCCATTCGAGCCATGAGCAATTCTCGGGTTTCTTTATTGATTAATACAACGAAGCATTTGTTTTCCTTATCAATTTGAAAGCATTCCCCAGTCTTGGGAATGTGCCATATCCAGCCGTTATCCATTTTCCCAACCAAATCCTGATAAAATTGTGAAGCACCATGATCAAAATGATCCGATTCTAACTCATCTTCTATGGAATCGGTTGAACTATTTGCTCCTTGAACAAGATTATCAGATATAGTAGAATATAAATCTGAATAGGGGAGGCCTCTAGATTTGAGGTCATCAAGGATTTTTCTTATCTCATCCTCATTTTCGTCTGACATGAAAATATGAAGTGATGCCACAATAAATCATTTCCTCTGTTCAAATAGATTTACATTGAAGCAAGGGGTGTATCCGAATACCCATTGCTAAGGTATTAGCAAATCAAAGGGTTTGTGTCGGTCGGTGCAAACACTACCCATGCGATTGACAAAGTTACCACTCAAGCGATTGAATGGGATTAGGGAGTAAGCCCCTTTCTGTTCGCCATTGCTGGTTAACCACATTCAACTTTGCATCCTACCCGTTCCTATCGGTGCCTTCAACAGAACTGTTTGGACTTGCTGCGATGGGGGTGTTCGTCTCAGTCAGCATCGGGAAATCTCCTCCTTACGGATTCATCGTGCGCCCGAGCCGATTCGTTTCTTCTACAGAGCCTGCCCTCCCGGACACCCGCCTTGCGACGGGCCACCTGCACCTGTGCAGAGGGGACTTTCCTCAGTGTCGTACACTGTCAGTGGTCCTCCTAATCCCAACCGCTGAGGGGTGCGACCCTGTTTTCAATGTGATGGAACTACAGTGGAACCCAATTTCCAGCCTCATCGTAGTAGCCGCCCCACTGCTTGGCTTGCTCGTACCAGGCAAGTTGTTCGGGAGTCATGGTTGAGGTGTCAAAGGTCTGTGTTTGTCCGACTTGAGCTTCAACGAGGCTTCCTGCAGCCACAAAGGATGCGGCGGCTTGACCCAATTCTGCGAGGTTCAGGTACTCATTTCCGTCTCGATCAAAGCCACGTGCATGCTGAAGGAACCCAATGGTGTCGGTGATACCGTGCTGTGCCATCACATGACGAACGGTTTCATCGCGATAATCCAATGGGAATCCCTTCGGCTCATCAGATGCCCCGGATGGAAGCAAGTCAGCATCCTCTTCATCCTCCCAGTAATCGTCGGTCTCGTCCAAGTAGGACATGTTCGAACCACCGCTACGCAGAGCAATCATCACTACACTGGCCAGCAACAGCAGCAAACCGATGAACATGATGACCCAAATCAAATCTACACCTCCAAACACTGAGCCAAGGAATCCGGAATCTTCAGCCTCGACCACGTTGACATTTGGACCCATGGCCATGGTGCCATCAGCCAAGGTTACCCGAATCCATTGCCGTCCTTCTTTGGAGGGTTGCCAATCGACAGTGATTAAACCACGATCTCCCGATACGATTTCCTCTTCGACGGCTACGGCAGTCAATTCACGCTCAGAGCCGTCCAAGTGAACTTCGGTCAGATAGAGTTTGACCGTACCGTTGACTTCACCCTCATTTCGGACTGCAATCGTAATCATGATGTCTTGACCCAACTCGATATCGCCAGACTTGGAGTAGGTAATGTCGCCGTCCATCAAACTGAATACCGCCGCACGTCGCTCAATTGACCAAGAGGAAAACGGCAAATCACCGGTATTCGAATTCCCTGGGGTTTGGAATGCATTGCCTGCCATGTCTTGACCTTCGACCCAAATGTGGAATCTCAAATCGCTGGAGAAGTATTCATCCGGGATTTCAATATTGAGTAAGGCTCCTGCAATAATCGATTGCCCCGCTAAATTGGAACCCGCAATTTCCAACGGTGTATCTCCACGAACCAATGGAGTCACGCTGGCATCGGCACCGCGAGTGACCTTCCATTGCAATACCAAACTATCGGCATCGATTTGCTCTAGTTCTGAAATTTGAACATTAATCTGCAATTCATCAAGGGCATCAATCGGAATGATGCTGTCCATTCTTGGGGCCAAAATTTCCACCACTTCAGGACCTTCAGGGTCGACCACGATCCAACGCAATGCTGCGGCCGTATCCGTGACATCATTGGCACCCTGCGGCAGATTGGCGATTTCAACAGTCAATGGATACGAGCCCGAAGTACTCGGTGCTGTTAGTTGAACCACCCACAGCCCATTTGCACTTTCAATGATGGATTCTTGCCCATCCAACAGGACTCGGACGCTGAAATCCTCACTGGGACTTGCATCGGAGGCCGGGAAATGGATGCCACCCGACAATGTGATTGTCGAACCCGGAGATACCCAAGCACCTTCGTCAGAATAGGTACCTGAACCGATACTCAGAGTCATGTCACTGGTGTCGATGGCGAGGTCGGGCGAGTATCTCCAACGCAGTTGAGGTAAGGAAAGCCAGGCACCCTGGCCACCACGATCAGTGACTTCAATCGAAGGTTCCCATCGCATGTCCCCATCTCGAGGCAAGGACCAATTCAACTGGAATTCAACGAAGAATTCCAAATCCGGATTAAACGGTGTTAGTTCTCCTGTCCATGCCCGAACACCACAGCGTTGAACTTCAATATGTGTCGAAAGGACATCGCATCGACCGGTTTCAGCTGACCACTCGATGGCCAAGGTATCCGTGACTGAATTGCTTGCCAATTGCAGACGAAGTTCACCAATGTCAGCCCATCCATTGGGTTCAACAATGTGCAATCCAAATTCATAATCGACTCCAGGGTGTAAATAGGACAGTTTGCCATCAGCAGTACCCACAAAGCCCCCTTCGCCGGGAAGGAGAGGAGGGCCGTCCGGCAACACCTGATAGGTGAACAATTGTGAGGATTCGTTTGCAGAGCCACCATCAACGACGGAATTGCCCGCAGGATCTGCACCGATTACATATCCAGATACACGATCGCCTTCTTCAGCATCTGTATCATCAATCAATAGCGTATACATTCCTGAGGAGGTAGTCAAATCAGTGGGCGCCACCAAATCCATCGGAACGAATTCATCTGAATCGATGACACCGTTTGCATTGGCATCTTCAATCCATTCCCGCCAAATCATGAGGGTCAAATCTTGAGGCAAAACAGGTCGATCATAAATCTCCAACTGAATCAACTGATTCGGTGAAGGGAGGCGGTGATCATAGGTCGCGATATTTTGTCCAACAACCTGAGGATTCAGCGAGTCTACCGTAAACGTGCGATTCATCGGAATCATGGTCACGAATTCTTGGCCCGAAAGTGGCTCAACGGCAATCGAATAAGTCGCGTTTCCAGTCCCGGATTGAGTACTGAAGTCGAACCGGGCCACACCTTCGTCAATCACCGTGGTATTCATGGCTTCAACACCGTTTTCCAACAAGTGGACCCGGACATCGCCTGAACGAGGGTTGAGTGTCTCTGATGCCAGCCCAAAGATTGATTCCAGGCCCTCAAACCCAAGATGGACCTCCACAGAAATCGGACTGTTGGACCTTAGATAGGACATCGACTCAGGAATCGCGTAACCCAACTCATTGTAGACTTGCCATTCCTGAATTTGAATATCATTCTCAACCCCCTGACCGGATTGGCCGGCAATCTCAATATGAGCTGGAGAAGGAGCGCCGTTGGTCATGTATAGGGATGCGCTGACTTTGAACTGAGTAGAATCTTCAAGGGTTGCTGAAGTTCGGAATGGCAAGACTGCATTCAGCCCATTGCTAGAGCCAACAAAGTGTGCACCGCCGCTTTCATTCTTGAATTCCAAGGGAGTGGTTGTCGCCCCATCCAACTGTGTCATCGTAAACGGAGAACCGTCTACTGGGAATTTGTAGAATGCACGAGCACCATCGGTTTCGACACTGACTGAGAGATAATCAGGAGTTCCAGTCAACCAGGAATAGTTTAACCCCAATTCCATCCATTGCCAAGATGGTGTGACAGGTGACCACTGTGAGAAATTGGACAACGTTGCACTTTCCAAAGCGACATTTTCTGAGGTGACCAAACCCGTGATTGTACCCATGTAAGCGCCTGCTGTGCTCGATTGAACCGATAGAGGAACCATTCGATGCTGAGATACGACCTGCGCATTGGGCAAAGCCTGATTCATCGAAATCACGAAAGGTGAGTCGACGGCAAAGGAAAGGTTCACGCTGGGGCGATGGATGGCTGCCAGACCACCGACACGCAGCGAACCGGAAGCCCCCTGAAGATCGAGAGTCACAATGGCATGGTGCATTTTGTCCCCTACGCCCCAAAATGTGTTTGCAGAGGACAATTCAGTATTCAGCGCTTGCAGTTCACTGCTCGTTAGAGTAAACGTTTCTGTGTGTAGGGAGAGGCCAATCGATTTCGTGGCCACGGCTGTACCCCCTACAACCAATGACGCATCGACAGGGTCGCAGGCCGTAAATGGAGCAAGGTCTACCGAGAACGATTCCAGCCCACTCTTGGGCAACAGCAATCCAATCTGTTTCAATCCCGGAGTAGTCCATGACATGTCCGCTGACAAATCGCCGTTTGTAAATCGGTCTTGCCAACCCCATGAAGAGACATGATCGTGCGACGCTTCCCACTCTGCCCAGCCATCCAAACCAATGTCGAATCGAGGGTCGATGGGTAGATGTCCACCAACCATTTCCATGGTCAAATCACTAAGTGAGCAACTACTTGTACAGGTTATCCGGAGCTGTATTGTACTCCCAAATTCTTCGAAAGATGTGAAACTACCAGGGGATACAGATTGCCAGTTTCCACCATCGACTGAGACCTCGACCGTAAATTGGCCGGTAGAAGTTGAAGTGAATTGCATCTGGGTAAGTGGGCGATGAGAGGTAAACACAGGAGAGGTTGCGACCGCGCCATTTGAACCACTGATTTGCCCATTGTTCCAATTCATGCCACTCACCGACCAACCGGCATCTGTGGGATTGGAGGAGAAAGATGTACCATATCGATGATTCATGTGAATCTGGTGGACGATCGGTGTATTTGCGCCACCCCGGGCATCGAAATACAATTTGAGGCGTAGACTCGGGTGCTTCTCAGCATCAATCCCCCCCAAATCAATCCAAGTTGGGTCCAAGTTTGTGTATCCTGGAATTGGTGTATTGGAGACTCCATCTAACACTGAGAGTACAAGATTGGAACCGGTCGGAATTGTAGCATCAATGGACGTAATTCCATACTTTGTTCCTTGACTCGTATATGCACCAGTCATTCCTGGGCCAAAGGGAGCACTGGTCCAGTTCCCCTCTTCACCGCCACCCCCGCCTCCAGCAGGTATGATGGATACATCGTCGACATTCCAACCTGTGTAGGTCACAGAACTATCTGTTGTACCCAACCCAAATCTGACCTGGAATGCAGGATTATTCTGAACGTGACTGGCAATATTGTAAGTCACACGTTGGAATGAATTGTCATTAATGGTCCCCGAACTGGAATATATTTGCGCCCAATTTCCCTGAGCATTCTTCACTTGAATGTAGGCGTGATCGTAGTAATGGTACTCGACGCCTAATCGTTTCCAAACCTCGAGGTTCCAGCCCCCACTACAACCTGAGCAATCAACAGCAGGACTGGTTGCCCAATAAGTTGAACGAATGTTGTTGGGGTAATTTCCGTTGTAAGTGTAAATCGCCTTGGTTCCACTGTGAACCCCGCCTGATTGACCGAGAGATGTATCATATCCCCATAGCCATCCTGTGCCTAAAGTCCATCCCTGTGGCGAATTTGATGGACCGGTCTCAAAGTCCCATTCCCACATCTTTGGCAACAATTGCAAGCCATCAGTCGTATTGACATTGACTCGATTCAGTATAGATCCTGAAGCGTTCCAGTCTGACTGACCCGACCAAGTAAAACCGTCATTGTAAGCGACCACGTCGGGAGACAGTGACAAATCAATCGACTCAACGGTGTGTCCAACGGGGACTTCGGCCTTGAGTGCAGATGAACTGCCGTTTGCAGTAGATATCTCAAGGTTCGTTGGTTGATTGAGACCTACGAAGTGAGAGTTGTTGTCCTGCAAGCTTGTATCTAGAGATGGTTTGACGAAAAAGGATGCACTCATTCCAAGCATCAACAACGTCAAGAAAATTGGAATGACCCACGGGACACTACGGTCGCGCATGACGCTGCAACCACCGAACAAGTGTTTGAATGCATCGCCGCCCCTATAGGGGCGGATTACTTTTGACCATCGTGCGAAAGGATATGCCCCGTATCGTCTGAGAGTGAGCCATGGGGGAGTTCTCTGCAGAAGAGAAGGAAGCGATGAAGGCTGAGGCTGGAATCGCAGCTTGCAACTTTGTAAAGGATGGAATGAAGATTGGAATCGGAACCGGTTCAACCGTCAAATACACCATTCTAGAATTGGGTCGAAGAATACGAGAAGATGGGTTGGAAATTTCCGGAATCCCTACGTCAGAAGTGACTGAAAAATTGTCTATAGAGCAAGGTATACCGCTTATTAATTGGAATGAATGTTCCGGCTTAGATTTGGTGATTGATGGAGCCGATGAATTCGATTCAAATTTGCATCTGATCAAAGGAGGAGGGGGGGCCCTTTTGCGTGAAAAAATCGTTGCAGAGTCAAGTGCTGGCATGGTGGTTGTGGCCGATGCAAGCAAGCAAGTGGAGGTTTTGGGAACATTTCCATTGCCCATCGAAGTGAATCCATATGGTTGGGAACAGACACAGCGTAGAATTCAAGCGATTTGCAGTGGACCTGTTGTACGACGTGGACCGGACTATCTGACTGACAATGGGAACCCAATTTTGGACGCACACTTTGGGCCTGTGATTTCCAACCCAGTTGAGATGGAAGCGCAATTGCGTTCGATTGCAGGAGTGGTTGAAGTCGGTTTGTTCACAAATACAGCTGATGTTGTTGTTCTCGCTGCCCCCAATGGGTGTGAAATGATCCGTAAGGAAAATGCACGACTCTGACACATTTCTCAAGCGCTACCCTCATAGAGGGGGGGTCGGTCGACGGTTTGGGCGCTTAGCTTAGCTAGGTAGAGCGACGGGCTCTTAACCCGTAGGCCAGGGGTTCGAACCCCCTAGCGCCCGCCAAATTTTTGCTCCAGCAATTCATGATGCGCATCGGAGGCATTGAAATGCTCGGGCTCTTTCGATTGAGTCGGAGGCTATCTATGCAGAAGGACATCTTCATTGGAGACGTGCAATCAGGCGACCATGATGGTCAAAAGGTTGAGTTGAAAGGCTGGATTAACAGAACTCGCGGCTCAAACAAGATTCGATTCATTGTTCTGAGAGATAGTACGGGCCGAATACAGTGTGTCGCTAAGCGAGAAACCGTTGGTGATGAGACCTTCGAATCTCTGAAATCAGCATTAATTGAATCCAGCGTCATCGTTCGTGGAACCGTCAACGTTGACGAGAGAAGTGAAGGTGGGCATGAATTGGTCGTAGATTCTGCAGAAGTGATCGGACCCGTCAACCCCGAAAGTCCATTCCCAATCACGGAAAGCGCAATGGCGAATGCAGATGGAGGCGAAACTGAATTTTTACTCGATCATCGCCACCTTTACTTACGAACCTCACGAATGACGAATATGCTGAAGATTCGTTCCTCAGTTTTTGGAGCGATTCATGGTTACTTCCGAGACCGAGATTTTACCGAATATCAAGCACCCAACTTTGTTGCAGGTGCGGTAGAAGGTGGATCAACTTTGTTTGAAGTTCCCTACTTTGGCCGTAAAGCATACCTGACACAATCTTGGCAACTCTATGCCGAAGCCGCAATGCCTGCATTGGAGAGATTGTATACCATCGCACCTTCATTTAGAGCTGAAAAAAGTCGAACTAGGCGCCATTTGACCGAGTTTTGGCATGCTGAGATGGAAATTGCTTGGGCGGGGAATGAGGATGTCATGGTTCATGGTGAAGGTGTGGTCCGACAAATTGCTCGAACTCTACTTGATGAGCGTTCAGACGAACTCACTGCCCTAGGACGAGACCTCGATCTTGTGGCTCGCTACGCCGACAATCCATACCCACGTATCCGATACGATGAGGCAATTGAGACCCTCCAAGGGATGGGTGTCGAAATCGAATGGGGCCAAGATTTGGATTATTCTAAGGAAAAAGTCCTGACACAGGACTTTGATGTTCCACACTTCTTGACACATTACCCAAGAGTGGCCAAACCGTTCTACCATCGGCCCGATCCAGAGGATCCAAAATACGTTCTTTGTCATGACTTATTGGCACCCGAAGGTTACGGTGAAATCATCGGTGGGGGAGAGCGTACGTGGTCCGAGCAAGAAATCCTTGAACGGATAGACGAAGAAGGGACGCCACGAGACCCCTATGAATTTTACATCGATGTGCGAAGATACGGGGGCGTACCCCATGGTGGATTTGGACTGGGAGTGGATCGAGTTTGCAGTTGGTTATCGGGGGCTGAACACATCCGTGAAGTCATCCCGTTCCCACGTGACAGTCGACGAGTCACTCCGTGAGGGTGTCGAATGTGGGTAACCGTGGCCATTGTATCACTGATTGGCCTGCTATTGCTGTTGGTATGGCAGCGATGGAAGGTCTCATCAGAATGGATTCGGATGGAACGTGAATTGACCGAGGAGCAATATGAAATCTGGAAACAGAAAAAGTATCGCGAGGCAGAAACTTGGTCTGAGCGGTGGAAAAGTGCTGAAGCAATCTTCCTCATCATCCTGAGCCTACTGATGCTCGCACTGTGGTATTTCATTCCTTGACCACGATTCGATTTGGAACACGATTGACCTGTTTGCCAAGAACGTATAGAATTAAGCTTGCTGTGAGTGAAAAAACACCGAAAAGAGTTGCTATGAATGCAGCCAATGCGACTCCCAAAGAAACACTATCATGAGGTCCTTGGAAACTAATCAGCTCGTTGGCCATTTCAAAACCGACCCAGAAGAAAACGATGCCTGGGATTCCAAACCAAATCAATGGGTGCCGACTCTCTAGCATCCAATAGAAGAATTGAGCAAAGCGACTCGCACTGGCTAGGGATTCCCTTTGTACAGGACCCGGTGGCAAATTGAGCTCTACGACTCGTAGGTCGATATTGTCCGGTAAATCCGCAGGAGCTTGATCTTGGTTTTGCTCGGCAACAGCAAGCAACCCCTTTTTTGTGCAAAAAGCGAATTGGATATCGGCTTCAGAGTAATTGTACGTGTCTGTGACCACAGGGGAACCTTGACCATCATCGACTGATTTACGGTTTTTTGTTCTGTGCTTGAATGCGATGAAGACGTCGTGTCCTTGTCTGGACTGACCCACAGTTGGTGCCATATCGGACAATTTCCAATCCTCGTCCAATGCGATGATTACGGTCTGTTCTTGCTCAAGTGTAGTTTCCGCCAAGATTTTTGCAATCGAAGGAGCATTGGTCGGACCTGAATACTGAATAAATTCACCTCCAGATTCTTCAGTAAGTCGTCTGGTTTCTTCATTACAATCGAGATTGATGACAGCGACACGTTCTGCAAAATCGCGGGCACGAATCACGGCTGAGGCAATCCGCAGCGCTTGGTCACGGGCCACGAATACAATCCGCATTGTACGCCGTTTCTGTAATCTGTGGATGAATGATTCGGTTGGGAGTGGCTTCAAAGACCGGAATGCAAGCCAAGGTACAATGCGCGTTGTTGTTGTCATGCCGGCACGTGATGAGGTTGATTTGATTTCATCCAGTATTGACGACATCCCCCCTTCTGTGGATTGGATTATCGTTGTCAATGATGGCTCTACAGACGGTACAGGAAAACTGGCAATGGAAACGCTTGGTGGACGGGGCGAAGTGATTTCAACCGATGGAATCGGAGTTGGTGGCGCCATACAGATTGGAAGCCAGTATGCACTTGCAAAATATGGTGAAGACTGTGTTGTGGTCGTGATGGCAGGAGATGGGCAAATGGATGCTAATGATTTGCCGCTTGTCATTCAACCTATACAAGAAGGACGCGCAGACCATGTCAAAGGAAATCGATGGCTACATGTTGATGGTCCCAAGGGCATGCCATGGGTCCGTCGAATCGGAACATGGTGGTTATCGCGCTTGACTTCACTCGCATCGGGTGTACGCATACGTGATTCCCAATGCGGTTATACGGCAACATCAGGACAAATGATTGCCGCTTGGGATTGGTCAAGGAATTGGCAAGGCTACGGGTATCCAAACTGGTGGCTAATGGAAGCCGGTCGGCGAGGGTTTCGGATTGAGGAAGTACCCGTAAAGTCGATTTACGGTAGCGAAAAATCCGGAATCAAACTTCCACGATTTTTTTTGAGTGTCAGTTGGATGCTGTGGTTGGGCGTTTGGAGACGAGGGATTGATTGGTACATCCGAAGTAAAAGTACGCATTTCGCATTGAAATTCGCCGCCTGTACACTGTGGTTCGGTGGATGGTCTGCTCTCTTTTGGACCACTCAAGAACCGATGTCGGCATTGGTGTTTTTTGCCTCATTTTTGCTGCTTTCCATGCTTGACCACAAAGAATCAAAACGGAGACGGGGGAACATCGGTGCATGAGCGGTGAACCCGATGCACGTTCTCTTTGGAGATGGATGCTTGGATCCGCATTCTTGGCGAGCATGTGCTGTTTGCCCAGTGTCGTCTTGGTCATGTTTGGTTTGGCCAGTGTGAGCACGGCTGCAGCGCTGTCAAACAAGTTGTACTGGGGTGAAGATGGATTTTGGTGGTTCCGACCCCTGATGCTATTCATCGCAACATCATTTGTGATGACTGGATTGATTATTCACTTCAGAAGCCGAGGAATTTGTACACTCGACGAGGCGAAGAGAGAAAGGCGGAAGGTCGTCAACACCACGGTGATTGTTTTACTTGTGAGTTATCTAGGATATCTATTGCTCAATTATGTCATTTTGACCGAAATCGGATTGTTACTCGACCTTCCTTGGGAGTCAAGTCGAGAAAAATATGCATTTTGGGAGTGAACCCATGAGACCATTTCACCTTGCATTTCCGGTGACCGACCTAGAACAATCGATCGACTTCTACTCAACTGTTCTCGGCTGTGAAACGGGGCGGCGTAAACCTGAATCCTGTGTTTTGAATCTTTTCGGGCATCAAATTGTTGCACATTTGGTTCCTGAAATGCCTGCCATTTCAACCAATCCTGTCGATGGCAAAAGTGTACCGGCAATGCATTTCGGAGTCGTATTGACCATGGAACAGTGGTATGAATTACGAAACCGACTCGAATCTGAAGCGGTCGATTTTGTCATCGGCCCCTACGAGCGATATCAGGGGCTTCCCGGGGCCCAAGCGACAATGTTCCTCAAAGACCCCAGTGGTAATCATATTGAATTCAAGGCGTTCGGAGACGATCAGGCAATTTTCGACAAAAAATGGTGAAACCATGTCGGAAATTATGCAAATTGATTCTGCCAGTCCGTTTGAAATCTACCACATCCTAAACGATTTCAAGAAATCACCTAAAACAACAATCGAAGCTGAGTTGATTCTTCCGACAGGTGAAGGGCCATTTCCATGTGTGGTGGCTCTGCATGGAAGCAAGGGCTGGATGAGTCATCATCAAGATCACATCGAATCTTGGGTTGATGCTGGAATCGCAGTTTGCAAAGTCTACTCATTCTCATCGAGAGAAATTGATTCAACGGTCAATGATCAACTCTCTGTGACACATGCGATGATGTTGGTGGATGCCTTTCGCACACGTTCGGCTTTGGAAAAAGACCCAAGAATTGGGAAGATTGGGATTGCAGGGTGGAGTTTGGGGGGCACCGTGGCTCTGTACTCGGCTTGGTCACCATTGACCAAAATCCTCGGAGGCACATTCGATGCGCATGTCCCCTTCTATCCTGCTGCACACATTCGACCCGATATCAAAGAATGGTCGGGCTCACCAATGTTGATTCTGCATGGAGATGCTGACGATTGGACCCCTCTTCATCTCGTAGAGTCGCTCATTCCTGAAATCCCAAATGCCACATTGCAAACCTATGCTGGAGCACACCACTCCTTTGATAGTGAGAGAGAATTGACATGGTTGCCTCAGGCGGTTCGCTTGAGAAAGCGGACCGCCAGGATTGACAAGAAAGGGCGAATGTCTGGTGTTTTGTACTTCGGCATCAGATGGCCGTTAAACGAACGTTGGCAACGTAAGTGGGTGATCCGATTTTTGAGAAACCGTGGAGCCCATATCGAAGGCAACCCTGTGGCACGTGCTGATTCTTTAGAGCGAGCAAAACAATTTCTCGTTGACAACATCGGTCATTAAGTGGACCCGCTCAGATTTGAACTGAGGTCTGATGCTCCCAAAGCATCGAGCATAGCCAAGCTAACCCACGGGTCCTGTGAAGGTGCCGCGTCGCTCAACAAACATGAACGTTCTCATGCGCGTTTCCAACAATTTGGCCCTACATGCATCAATTCCCCTTCTGCGCAGGCCTGATCTGCAAATCCTTCAGCATCAAAGTTCAATCCAGCGGAGATTAATGCCTTTTGTAGTGAATCCAGCGTGATTAATCCAGATTCATCCTCCGCCTCAGCCAAGATGGTTGCTCCATCAACAGGGACCTCTGGACCAGAATCAAACAATTGGGGTTGCTGACCCATCCAAGTGGACAATTGATCGCGAATCTCTGGAGGCACATTGGCCAAAGATACCGCCTTGCTGGCTTCATTTGCACTCAGATGGCGAGAGAGAATCTTTGCATCCGCATGGTTGCAATGTGGACAAGCCAGACTCTTGCCGGTACTTTGTCGTCCAAAAGATCGGTTGCAGGATTGACACTGCAAGACCAACCACATGGAATCCATGCATTGACCAAACAGCGGCAGTTGTTGAAGACTGCGCTAAAATCCAAAGTCGCTTTGTCCACTTCCGCCCAGTCCGCTGGGGCCACCCAAGCTTCCACCGATACTGGATACACCCAAGTTGCGGGAACGTGTCGGGCCACTCGAACCACCGATGTTGAGGCTGTTCGGGAGAATCAGGGCCGCTAGAACGACCCCGTGGAACCCTTCTTGCGCCTCAATTTCATCCACTGCACACTCAAACAGGGCACTACCGTCTTCTGATTTGCGCAATTCCAAGTCTCGATTGCCTAACTTTCGCTGAAGGTTTCGTCGTAGTTCGGTTTCGCATTCTTCCATCGAACCTTGATGCGACATGGTCGACACAATGGCACACTCGTCTCCTTCTGGAGTCACGCAAAGTGCCCAAGCAACACCTGCAGAAGCAATACCTGATGAATGCACAGTGGCTTTGGAAAGGTGACACTCGACCAAGGTCCCCATTGGTAGATCTTGGGGAGTCCCGGGTTCGAAACCCATCGGTAGCATCGCACCTTCACCTTGAATCAGTCTCGCATCCCCCAAACCCAACTCGACCAGTGCTTGATCAAGTGCGTGTGCTTCGTTTTCTCCAAATGGAGCAACAGCCGTCATCAGCCAACCGGCGATTGCACCACCACCTGATCTTGGAGCAGATTTTCGCTGATTGCGTGGCGCGGAAGGGTTGCCGAGACTGAAATCCATGAGGCGCCGATGAGCGGTCAGTTCATCAAAGGCTGGGTAGACCGAGTTGCATGGTCGATACCCGTCCAAAGGTATTGTCACTCGCATTTGCGATGCTGGCAACTGCATCAGTTCTATTGATTGCAAACGAAGGGACAGTCAGCGCCAATGCCTGGGGGTTGCTTGCACTTTCAGGGGTATTCGCAGCGGCAGCAGTGATGGGATTTTTCCAAGCCGATGAAACTGAGAATTTTGAACCGAAGAAACAAACTGACATCCAAGATGCGGTGAAAACTGAAGCCCAAAATTTACCCGAACCTTCCGAATCCGGCTTTGATATTCCAGTGATTTAGAAGAGACGCAATGTCTCCAGATTCTTGGGTGCATGCGTACGAATTCGGTAGGTACTCGCGAGATCTTTTCGGAATTCTGCGCAGGTTGAGGCATCGCCATGATGGCAGATAATGGTGCGCGGCTTTGGGTTCATGGCCTTCACGTAGTCCATCAACTGACGTCGATCACTGTGACCGCTGAAACCATCGATTGTAATGACGTCGCATCCAATGGAAACCATGTGTGTTTGACCTTGATCATTAATTGGCACTTCAGCAAAGCCTTTCTGAAGTCGGCGACCGAGGGTCCCGTCTGCTTGATATCCGACGAAACACAGGGTATTGTTCGGTTCAGGAGCCCAGTTTTTGAAATATTCAACGATGGGGCCACCCGTCATCATTCCAGAGGTTGCAAGAACAATGCAAGGACTGGGGTCCAGCAAAATACTCTCGCGCTGTTCACGTCCACTGACCTTGCGGAACCATGTTGAATTGAATGGGTTTTCTTCTCCACCTTTGAGGACCTTCTTGCGTAAATCTCGATTCAGTGCCTCAGGGTGGCTCGCATGAATGGCCGTAGCCTCGGTGATCATTCCATCCAACCAGACCGTCACCGGTTCACATGTTCCGGACTTGAACAATTGGTCAATGGCAATCATGACTTCTTGCGAACGCCCGACTGCAAACACAGGGCAGAAAATCTTGCCCTTCCTTGACAAAGCACGTTGAATCAAATCCTGCAATTCTTGCGTCGCTTCTTGACGGGTGGGTTGGAAATCCTTTGCTCCCCCATAGGTTGATTCCATGATGAGTGTCTCTACGCGAGGAAAGCGTATCGCGGCGGCATCGTATAGCCATGATTTCTCATACTTGATGTCTCCACTAAACACAATGTTATGCTTGCCTTCACCGATGTGCATGTGAAGTGAAGAGGAACCTAAGATGTGCCCGGCATTGTACATTGTGAGTTTGATGTCGGGGGCAATGTCAATCGTTTTGCCCCATTGTACATCCACAATGTGTTTGATCATCTCTTGTACATCAGCAAGGCTGTAAGGAGGGGGATTTCCTTCTGCAGAAGCGACTTTGATGTAGTCACTTTGGAGCAAAACCATGAGGTCTCTTGTTGGGGGAGTACAATACACTGGACCCCTGTATCCATACTTGTACATCACCGGAAGTTGGCCGATATGGTCGATGTGTGCATGCGTAATCACAATCGCATCTAGATTCTCGAATGGCATCAACTCTGGTGCATTGAAATAAGGAGCTACTTCACTCAAATTATTGGTTGGCTTTGCACCGACATCGACGACCACTTTCGATTCATTCGTGGTCACCAAATGCATTGCCCGACCTACTTCGCGGTATGAGCCCAATGCGGTTAGCCTGCACCAGGGTTCACCCGGGCGTTGAGGGCGGTAAATTCGAGTACCAAACTTCCGTAACAGGGCCTTACGGTCATCTGCATTCTCTTGACGATATTTGCGGATATTGTGCATGGTTCGACTCTCGACTGCTGCAAATCGCTCAGTACGAACAATCCATCCAATCTCATCTCGAATCGCTCGCACCGTCGCCCCTTTCGGACCGACTGCGACCCCGGGGTCATCACAAACAATCGTGCATTCACAAATCGCTCCATCGAAGTAGACTCGTTTCAATCCGGCTTCTGCTGGGAGCATCTCGATGATTTTCTTCTCCGCGTCCTCAGAATCCATCATAATGGATGATGAAGGGCGCACCTCAATTCGACGCTTGATCGACTTGGCAATTTTACCCGCCAAACTGTCGGTACCGGAAAATGCCTCTGGATCGTTGGTTACGATGGCAATACTTGCGGCTTCTAAGTCCACATCATAATCGATACCTGATGGGACCATACTCTCAATTTTCTTCTTCACTTGCTGGAATGAAAGACGCATGTCTAGACCTCCTTACGGCCCGGTACACACTCATCATAGACCCATCAAAGATGGGGCAAAGGAGGCGCGTGCGCCGGGAATATTAGCACTGCTTGAGCAATGCGGCGAGTTCAGTTTCGTCCAATTGTCGGAAACCTGTTTTTTGAGTAATGACTGCCAAATCCATACCATTACCACTGGCTGCGTCGCGCTGTGCGCTGGCGAGCAATGCCTTTGCAGCCACCTTGAGGGCTTCTTTCTCAGTCATACCGGATTTGAACTGATCTTCCAAAACACCGTACATGTACGGAGAACCTGAACCTGTGGCACAATATTCGTCCGGGATTGAACCACCGGCTGAATCGATCGAATACACACTGCCACCTGTGTCGTCGACACCGGCGATGAGCAGTTGCACCCAGTGAGGTCGACCGACGAGAATATTCGCAGTCATGGTCGCTGCACCCTTGACAGTCATCTGCTGGCCACGCTTCAATTCAAACAAACTCATCTCTGCAGCGAGTGTTCGCGATAGAGACTGTGCGTGTCCGACCAAACCGGCTGTGGTCAATGCAAGGTTGTCTGCGATTCGGAACAACTTCTTCACACTCTTGTTGGCGACAAAATGTCCCATTGTGGCTCGGTGGTCGGCGCCGACAACAACGCCCCCATCGAAACAAATCCCTACTGTACTCGTACCCGTCTTCACTGCTGCCATATCCGCGTCCATTCAAATTCCTCCAAGAGCTGCGCAAAAGCGCACGGGGGTAAACTGTCCAGAACAGGGGGGCTTTTGAATCCCTCGTCTGAACAACCCCGTACTCACCTCGGACCCCCTCGGTTCGCGACGGTTCTTGAACCTATGAAGTCAAATGGGTCCGAGGATTGAAGAATTGCCAGTGGTTTCGGCAGCCCATGGAGGAAGGGGACGCCCCTCGTTGGATGGACATGCCCTCCATTGCGGAATCGCAACCAGAACCGATAGTACCTGCCCAGCAGTATCACGATTTAGGTGATTTATATCCCGATGCCCCCGTGCCGATGATGCGTGGAGAAGCTATCATTCATCGGGCAGTTTTACACGATTCCAGCGGCATCGAGAAGTTGTTTGACTGGGTTGCTGAAGGAGATGTGGCCATCGTTGAACTAAAGCGCCTGATCCATCGTGAAATTGAATTCGCAAACTGTATTGCGCGTTTGCAAGAACTAATCGAAGGTGATTTGGGGGGTTCTCTGGTTCAAGTCGGTGAAGATCGACTGGTTTTGCTGCCTGCTGGCTTAGCTGCGGTAAAGGGCGTTGAAAACGAAATCTTCGCACCAGACGCATAGGTTCATACCCCACCGGATGGAGAGAGTGTTATGGAGAGTACAATCGATGTTTCTTGTGTCATTTGCGGGCACGAAGGAGGAATATCGATGCTCGCTCACACTGAAGAAATTGCCTATTTCGGTGAACATACACAAGTTACACTGACATGTCCAGGCTGTGGTTGGAGGCAGACGGATTTCATCCCTGCCGAAGCGAGAGAAGGTGCCTGTCAATCGTATCACATTGATTCTGCTGAGGACCTACAAATCCGTGTCATTCGCGGTTCTGCGTGTACGGTCCGATTGGTGGAATTGGATTTAGAGGTACGCCCTGGTTCACACTCTACCGGATACGTGTCAAATATCGAGGGTGTTCTAAATCGATTTCAGGACGTCATCGATATGGTTGGGAGGCAGGCTGCGACTGAAGGCCATCAAGATGCAATCGCAGAACTGACTACACTTACTGAAGCCATGTTGGAAATCCGCGAAGGGCAACGTGGTGCGACACTCGAATTCCTTGACCCACATGGCCATTCAATGATTCTCGCAGACAATGTCGAATCAAGGCCCCTCACGCCCGAAGAAATTGACGACTTACCCGTTGGTTCTGCCGCTGGATTGATGGAGGCTGGCGCCGCACAATCGAGAGCCGGCCCGGTCACTGAAGAATAGGAGGAGGGAAAAATGAGACCCGCAACTGAGGTTTTTTCCGAATGGGCCCAGCTCGGCAAAGATGTAGGGATGGAGACAGGACACGCCCCTGCCGTTAAGGAAATTCTTGGGGCTGCCATTGAACAATTCGAAGGGCGGGACTTTACAGCGATCGATGCAGGCTGTGGGAATGGTTGGGTAGTACGATTGCTGAATGGAATGCCAAACTGCACTCAAGCCATGGGCGTTGATGGGGCGGCCTCCATGATTGAACGTGCTCAATCCATTGACATTGAGGGAACGTACATCCAGGCCGATTTGTCAATATGGAACCCACAATCTCCTGTTGATTTGGTCCACTCAATGGAAGTTCTGTATTATCTTGAGGACATCCCCGCTTTTCTCAATCATGTGAATCAATACTGGTTGTGTAAAGGTGGAATTTTTGCCTTCGGAATCGATCATTATCTAGAAAATGAAGACTGTCATGGATGGTCAGAAAAAGTCGGTGTCCGAATGGCGATGTACAGCCAAATTGAGTGGAAAATTATGGCAGAAAGTGCTGGATTCGAAGTTATTCAGATGTTTAGGGCAGCACAAACATCTGAATGGGCTGGAACACTGTCATTTATCCTCAAGAAAAATCTCTAGACAAGGATGTTTGACATTCCACCGTCCAAGTGAAGCACTTGTCCAGTCATATTGTCAGGTGCCGCCGTTAACAGCCAGTGAATGGTTTGTGCAATTTCTTGCTTTTGATTGAGTCGTCGCAGTGGAATTTTCGATTCTGCAGTCTCTCGCATGGCATCACTCGCAAGAATCTTTGACGCCATTTTGGTGTCGGTCAAACCGGGTGCAACCGCGTTGATTCTAAGCCCACGTTGAGCGTAGGTCGCGGCCGCTGAACGGACCATCGATTCAATACCGCCTTTGGCCGCCGAAATGGCTTCATGATTTACCAAACCGATTGAACCCGCCACGCTGGAGCAGAATACCATTCGCCCACCCCCGTTACGGAGCATGGATTTCCCACCAATCGATAGTGTCAGAAACGCCGAGGTTAAGTTCGTTGATATCACTTCTTCAAAGCCCTCTTTCTTCATGGCATGAGGGGGGCGGATGACGATAGAGCCCACACAGTGTACAATCCCATCTAACGTCCCTTTGTCCGATGCAGTCTGCACGGCTTTTTGCAGATCACCTTCTTGGGTAGCATCGCCTACAACGATATCGATGCTTTTCGTAGGGTCGGTGGGTAAATTTTCCTGACGAACTAGCAAGGTAATGTTGGCATCCTGACTTAACAAATTTTCAGTGAGAACTTTGGCGATATCACTGTTTCCACCGACGATGAGAAAGTTTCCTGGCATGGAGTCAAATTTCCATGAACCTTAATGAAGAGATGTTTGGACCTTAATCGCCGCTTTCTCCCTCCAAGGAAGCCTCGATGATTTCGACATCCAGAGTAGAGTACATTTTGTTCCTAACCAAAACGGCAATACCGAATAAAACCACATTGAGTATCACGATGATGATGATGAAATCCAAATGGAATCCAGAATCAGAATGGGCTGAAACTGATGACTCCCACAATGGAATTCGACTCTGGTCATAGACTGGACGAATGTAAATCAAGTTGCCCGCATTGCTGGAATCATAATCTGAACTGGGCACTGCTGGATCCAAGTCGGTATAACCATCCAAGCGCTGCTCAAACTGAATAAAGACGGGCTCGGAAATGTCTAATTTTAACAACACATCAACCGTGTAGGGGACTCGTGGTTCCATGAACTCAGACCCACTCAAAACCTCTGTGAACAGTGAAATCGCGGTTCCGGTGACGTCAAATTCACACCACTTTCCCCAGTGTTCTTCGTCGATATCCAAGACGATGTGCAAAGTATCACCCGTTTTCGTCCCCTGACCAGCTGCGTCATCACTTCCATCTTCTCCAAGATCGATGTTGGGTCGTATCTGAGCAATTTGAGCATTGTCGGTATTCCATTCCAATGAGGTGAACGCAACTTGCATTTCTGTCGTACCATTTGGAATCCAAACATAGTGTCGATCATCCGTGGCATAGGTCCCAAACGTACTGGTTGGGCCGTTGTTGAAATGGCTCCACTCACCCTTCCAAGCATGCCGGAGTTGATCTGTTTCAAGCGGAATTTCTTGAACTCCAATCATGTCCATGTAGTAGTTGTTCGCATCCCAAACTGTAACTTCAGGATGATCGACGAATCCGTCGCCATCTGAATCGCGTAGCAATTGCAACGTTCGAGCCAATGCCACAGCATGGTCTACATGGACCAAACCATGTCCAACGCGCCAATCATGACACAAGTTGGTTTGACTTGAAACATAACACTGTTCAGGAATATCATTGCAGCTGTCTTCATCATTGCCTGCTTCACATTGATTCTTCAGTAAATCATACTGCGCGGTCAACTCTAGAATCAACTCCACCTCATGGACACGCGTTTCATTGGCACTGAACCATTCTGCATTTTGGAAACCTTGTGCCGATTCACCGGTCACCATGGCAGTTCCTTCATCGTGATCTTCGTATTGGTACCATGCAGTCCCCAATGACGGAGCGACATCGATCAATACTGTCGCGATGCCCCCGATGTGAGGTGTCGCCATACTGGTGCCGCTAATCGCCATGTAGTACAGGTCCCCCTGTGTTCGAGTAGAGGCGTCAATGGCGGTGGCACGTGGAGCAGTGGCCCAAATGTCTCGCCCGGGAGCACCGATATCAGGCCACGTATGTTGTTGATTAATCCAACCGCGAGAGGAGAAAGAAGTAATGGCACCACCATCGTGAGTCAGGGCGGCCACTGAAATCGCGGAGGGAGTATTGGCATACACATTTGTGCGCAAATCATCATCACTTTCCGCTCCACTTCCACCCGAATTTGAGGCTGCGAAAATCACAGCAACTGCATTGTCGTAGGTGAGGCGATTGGTCAATTGCGCAATCACATTTGAGGGATTGTAATCTCCGTTGGTCCCCCATGAATTGGATACAACACGAATGTTGAAATCGTTCAATCCCGGCCTTGAGTTTTCATAGGTCCATTCAAGACCTTGTTCGGCGGCAAAAATGCTGGCACCGTCACCGGTACCCAATGCCACAATTTGTGCTCCCTTGGCCGTACCAAGTCTGCGACCTGCACTGGCATCTCCATTGCCCGCAATGGTACCACCTACGTGGGTACCGTGACCGGATGAAGTATCTGAATTGCAATTCGGCGCATCGACCCATGCGACACCAGACCATTTGGCAGACCAAATCAACTTCTCACCTGTCCAAGGCTCTCCACAATCAAAATCCGGATGTTCCCCATCGATTCCCGTGTCTAGATCGACTGCAGTCGTACCGTCCCCATCCCATTCGGCAAAGGCCAAATTATCGAAGATGACTTGACCGTCACGATCGATCAGTGCTCTGTGCCAAGACAACGAGGAGTTGACGACGTGCACCGTTTCGTGCATCATTGCGGAAGCATTTGTGGGGTCACCCGGCAGGTAGAAGTGTTCAAGCAAACGATTTCGCTCGATGAAAAATACATCCTCCATCATCGAAAGATGGCGGATTTGTTCGGGAGTCCCTTCGTACAGACCACCGTGCAGAACACGCATTTCGCCGAGTGTTGCCAACCCAATTTCTGCAATCCGTTGTCGCTTGAAATCATCGACTGGTGTGGTGAATTGAGCGATGACTTCGAGAGAATCATCCGAGGATAGATGGTCAATCAAATCGCCATCCATGACGCTGACATCACCCCTTGGATTGAGGTCATGAATCAGACCTGCTGAAGAGGTTGAGGAAACGAAAATTGCCAAGATAAACATGGCAAGCAAACTACGCCGCATGATGGTGCCAAACTATTCCCAATTTAGAGCGTTCGCCAGATTGAGTATTCCTGTCGATTTCAATTTGGATTGGGTAGATCACCGACATCTGCGTACAAACTCGGGCCACTGACCATGTAACACATCACACCGCGACGACTTCGTGAGTCCTCAGGTTGTGGGTTGTCCTTCGCTGCACAATCACCAAAGCATCCGTCTGTGAAGGCCATGTAGACGCGACCTTCCCGATCGATGTGCAAATCATTGAAATCAAGCAGGTTTCGATTAGATCCACCGATGTCACGACAATCACCACTGTTCAGACAAATGCTACCCACCTGTACGGGATCGTCCGTCACTCGAAGGGTGTGGAAGACAGGGTTATCATCCAAAGCATTCAGACTGTAAGTCACATACAAGTGATACGAGACATTTGAATTTGCATAGTGAGCATTTCCATCCCATGGACCACCGTCAAGATTGGGTTGGCCCAATTCACTCGCATTTTCACTACCGAGGTACATGACGGCAATTCGACCTGGGTCACCCGCATCAATTTGTGGGAAGGCGTAGGATACGACTTCAATCGGGCTGATTCGGATGCTGTCTTGCTCCCAAGTTTCACCTGAGTCCGTACTTCTTGACATGAAGATGCCTTCGCCGTGATAGGCCCCTTCACCATCCGTCCCACCGGGACCCGTCCAAACGTGGTAAGCATTGGAATCAGTATCCGCTGCGACTTCAGAATTTTTGCGAGGATAAGGCGTACC
>DAHO01000021.1:0-126 GCA_002498455.1 Euryarchaeota archaeon UBA602 | reverse complement strand
AACCAACTCAGACCGTTGTCTTTGGAGACGATGACCGTGGGAGTTTCAACACGAGGAGTGACATATACCGTCCCATCTGGAGCTGTTGAAATGGCTCCATGCAGGCCTCCATTGGTCGTGGCAAGC
>DAHO01000090.1 GCA_002498455.1 Euryarchaeota archaeon UBA602 | reverse complement strand
CTGCGAGGAAGGCTTCCAATTGACTGGCCTGTTCAATTTCGATTTCTGCACTCCGAATTTGCTTTCGTGGGGCCAAATCTCCATTGATGGTTGCAACCTTAGCGTCGATAATTTCTGAAGGAAGGGTGTCCAACAGTACGCGGCGACGGACGACGATGCCATGCAGTATTGTGCTATCCAACAATCCGCCTGAATTGATTTTGTGCATGGTAACATAATCTGGATCTGAATCGACCGTTTGCAAGGCTTCGACAATCATCTGTGAAAGGTGCTCTGCCGCGCCTTCTGCACCCTTGCCAGTCAAGGCGGTGATGGCGACATTCAAGAGGTCCTCATCAGAACACTCCATTGCCAAATTTGAGATGGTTTCCAATGCGATGGTGTTGGCTTGATTGTATCCTTCTACCACGGTCAATGGGTGCAGACCTTTCTGTAACAGTCGGCCTGCTTCGAGCAACAACTCGGCGCTCAATAGGAGGGTTCCTGTGACACCATCGCCGCATGAGTTCTCTTGAGATTCGGCCATTGCGACAAACATTTTCGCTGCAGGGTGCTTGACCATCAATTCAGCCACGATCTTTGCACCATCGTTTGTGACAGCGGTGGTACCATCGGTTTTGTACATCATTTTGTCAAGGCCGCGGGGGCCGTAAGTTGGGCGTAGTAGATCGGCAAATACGCGAGCCGCTGCAATCAGTTTCTCTTGGACGGCAGTGCCACTGGTGACATTGGTCTCCTCACGGAGAATCACCACTGGAGGTTTGCCTGCCGCTTCATCGCCCATGGTTCAACGGCAAAAGCCGCACACATGAAGCCTTCGCGGGGCCCGAAGGACCTCAACGGCGGCGTTTTCCTTTCTTGCCACGACGCCCGCCGCCGCCGTGCTCCCATGAGCGTCCGCCCATCGAGCGTTCGGTCTGAACGTCCCATTCCTGGGCTTGGCTTCCGATTTTTTTTGTGCCACGAGGCATCTCTGATGCGCCTTTGACTTTGATTTTCAGTCCGAATTCTTCTTCCATGCTGCGAACGCCTGAGCCGCCCTGACCTACAATGGAACCGATGGCACTTTCATCGACGAAGATTGTAGCTGCGGTGTCTGATGCCATCTCAACATGGTGGACTCTTGCACCCGTCCAACGTTGAATCCGTCGAGCAAGTTCTGCGGCAGCCAATTTCTTGGCTGGACTTTGAGAACCGGAGCCGTCCACAGGGACTACAACAATCTGCTCGCCGAAGGAAAATATCTCATGTGTCATTTTGTTTGATGGAAATGTTCGCACTTCAATGACGGGTCGTGAGAGATCCGATTCCATTCCACTCGGTGCACGCACTACCATTTTGAGTTCGAGAACTTGGGAAATTTGCCCTTTCTCAATGTGAATGACGGTGTCTAGCACTTGGCTAATCATTCCCAATTCGACCTTGCCAATGAGGCGCTGAACCGCTTCCAATGCACTGTTTGCATGTGTAACTCCCAGTAACCCCACACCTGCCAAACGGACATCTGCAAAAATTTCGAAGTCTCGGGCTCGACGGACTTCATCGAAAATCACGAAATCGGGGCGAACAAGGAAGATGACTTCAGCCGTTTTCTCTAAATTGCCCTCCAAGGGTGCGTACTGGGTCACCCGTTGAGGAACTTGGAGGTCTCTAGGGGCTTCCATGGTCTTGACCATGGCTCCAATTTCTTCATCCAAATAGGCTGCAATCGCTTGAGCAAAGGTGGTTTTTCCTGAGCCGGGTTTACCGACAACAAACACGCCCCTGTGGTGATCTGAAAGGCGTTTGATGAGGCGTGGGTCCAACTCATAATCAGACAGTGACAGGTGAGCAACGGGGCGAACGACAGTGATCTCCCAAGCTTCGGAAAATGGAGGCCATGCACAGGTGATTCGCAAATCTCCGGCTTGGACGATTCGGCACCCCTCTCTCTCAATTTCAACAAAACAATCCGAGCGATGAGAATGCTGATCAATGGTTAGCACCAATTCTTCGGCAAGCGATTCAAGGGTGGGTTTGTCCCAGGCCGGGAGTTCTAGTTCTTCCAATCTAAGTTCTGTGATGTGTCCTGCCTTGACACGTGGGGGGCAGTCCGCCTTCAGAAAAAGGGTGGATACCGTTTCATCGGAGAGTAGTGATTCCAAAGAATCGGGTAAGGGAGGGTGGTCTCCGAAGGTGGCCATCGATTGGATGGTGGCGTGCACGGCTCATGAATGCTCGTGGGCTCAGACCTTTTGGGGTTCAAGTTGATACCATTGCCACCAGATGTAAGCACTGGTTGCGCCGGCAGTAATGCATGCCCCGGTGGTTGGGAAGTTGAAGTATGCCTGATACACCAATACCTGCGCAAACGTGGCTCCAATCAATACCAGAAAGGCGACCAATCGGGTCCCGTTGAGGCCTAAGCCATACGATACCTCCTGCCAGTTTGTGATCACCCAATACACGAATGCAATCGTGGCAACCAAAGTGATGTGACCAAGCCACCATGCGACCGTGCTGCCCAGTGCATCAACAAAGAGGGTGTAAAGGCCGCCCAGTAGAGGTTCAGCCAAATTAATCGCCATGATGTTGCGAGAAGGTTTCACTTCTTGAATCATCTGTCATCATTCTTTGGTGGCCTGCAATGCGGACTCAACCAGGCGCATTCCAATAACACCGATTTCACCGGGGGCGAGAATGTTGAGGCTGTCAAATGGTGTGCCTTGAGCATGGAGATTGCAAGCGTTGGCAAAGGCCCGGAGTTCCGCTGTTAGGCTGGGTTCGCCACCTTCAATTTCCACACGCTCTCTTGGGGCGGCACCAAAACCCCCCCAATCGGGGCCACGGATATTTTGTGGATGTTTGTGAATCCAAAGTCCAGTATGATCCAAGTAATCTATGTGCAGAGAAGCGTCTCTACCGATGATTCGCAGTTCGCGTACCTTTCCGCGAACTCGGCTTCTCCAGGATACTGTGATTTGAGCTGATGGACCCAATGGGTTGTCACTGGTATTCGATGGAAACCTCATATGGATAACTGCATGATCTTCAATACCTTTGATTTCACTAGGTAGGGAGAATGCACTGATTTCCTCAGGATCAATATCACCCATCAAATCCCGACAAATATCCATGTCATGGATGGCAAGTGCGGCGATGACGCCGATATCTGGACGAGGTTCACGAACTGACAATCGGTCAGATTCTATGTGTAGGACCGGTCCAATTTCACCATTGGCAATCATTTCCGCGGCTTTCCGGATGGCGACGTGGTATCGGAAAAGGTGACCAACACACAACAAACGACCCAAGGATTTTGCAGTTTCAACTGTGGTTTGTGCCTCGGCCTCATTCATGGCCAAGGGCTTCTCCACCAATACATCCACTCCTTGCTCCATCAATGCGATGGCTAAGGGCGCATGCATAGGAGTGGGGGTTGCAATTGAGGCTGCAGTGATAGCGAAAGTATCCTTCAGAGTTAGTGCGTCAGTGTGCCATTCACAGTCAAATTCCTCGGCCAATTCCCTCGCACGATTTTCATCCAAATCGCAAACAATGAGGCGTTCAATGACATGCTCTTGCTTCAACGCAGCCCAGGTTCGCACATGATTACGGCCCCAGTAGCCCGTTCCAACAACGGCAACGCACTGTCCCATGGCCGGGCGAACTCGGTCCCATTGAAGACGGTGTCGACTCGACTGAAAATACTCGTGGACATGGGGCGATTTGATGTGGTCGGAGTGTGCCGCAGTACCATGGGTGTCCGGATTCTTGCGGCGCTACGGGACCTTGACCCCCCTGTGGGCGGGGCTGAAATGTCTCTCGCGACGCTTCTGAAAGGTGTCTCGATTCAGGGTCACTTTGCTGAAGATGCGCCGGATTACATTCCACTGGAACCGTCGGAAGATAGTGGTACAATAGAGGGTTGGACTGTGAAGGTGTTCCAAAGTTCTGACCGAGGTGGTGTGACATCTTTGACTGAAGACAGTCAATTGGAGAGAGCTGTGTGCGCATTTGCTGTCGAAGATTTGTGGTCAGGGCTAGCTTGGCGGTTGAGAAATCGATCTTCTGGGCGGCTGAATATTGGGTTCCAACGACGTCACCTTCGAGGTGTAAATCGCAAGTTTTCAAAATGGCTTGAAGGGTGTTTGGAGCGTGAGATTGAACTAGCGAAAGCATCCGGTGATTTACTCCTTGGTGTCACACAGTTGCATTGGTCCGCGGGTGCGGCACGTACCTTCCAGAAATATGGGATACCATACCTTGTCTTCGTCCGAGATGAGTTGCAATTTGATCACCCTGATTTGTACAAATCATCCCTGGTCAATGCGACTGCTGTTTGCGGTGCGGGGCTAGGATTGCTGAAGCAAATCGATGATGCTTTTTCCATCCAAAAGGGTGCACATGTCCCATTGCCTGTAGATTATGCCGGGCGTTTTGGTACCGCAGAAGAAGTTGTACGGGTTCGAGAACAGGGATTGGCTTCTAGAACGGATTCAGACGTTCCGCGAATCGCCATCATTGGCGTCACACCCGAGAAAGGATATGGGTTCTATCAACGTCTTCTACCCTATGTGGCCGAAGCTTGGCCTGAGGCTCGTTTCGACATCTATGGCGGGGGCGGTTATGTCGAAGGCTTGGCTAGATTTGGGAACGCTACATGTCATGGTCACACCCCCGTGATTGAAGTGTTCGCAAATTGTGATATTCACTTGTTGACCGTCCGAAGCACAGGTTCTTGGGGACGCGTGATTAATGAGGCTGGGTTGTTTGGTGTCCCTTCGGTCTCGGTGAACATTGGCGCGCAGCCGGAAGCGGTTGGAGAGGGTGGAATCATTGTCCCGGCCAATGCAGATATGCAAGCCTGGTGTGAAGCATTGAAGCATTGTTACGCAAATCGCGAGGAATTGGGTCTTCGTGCAAAGGAACATGCCAAGGTGATTGATCATCGGCGCTCGATTGCCATGTTCAGAAGTGTCATCCGAGATGCCTTGGGGTTGTGACTATGCACGAGATTCGCAAGGCAACCATGGCGTTATTTGGAGTGACGCTGCTGTGGGGGGGGACGTTCATTTGGATGCAACAATCCCTCAATGCAGCGGCTAATTCAGCACCTGGACTGGATGAAAATGATGTGGCAGTTTTCTTTGTGATGATGCGGTTCGTCATCGCCGGTTTACTGCTGCTCATTTTTATTCCCAAAACATGGCAGGGTCTCAAAGATCGAGAGGTCTGGAAGGGGGGCTTGATTCTTGGAGTCATCGTCTGGGGTGGATTCATTCTACAGATGTTGGGACTTACCGATGTTACACCGGCCGTCTCGGCCTTCTTGACCAGTTTGTATGTGGTCTTCACCGCACTGATCGGAGTAGCGCTTGGGATGCAGAAAATGACTCGTTTTGCGGTTCTAGGAGTGCTTCTAGCAACCTTTGGCGCCGGGTGGATCAGTGGTCCGCCTCAACTCAACTTTGGTTTGGGTGAATGGTTGACTGTGGGTTGCGCCTTCTTGTTTGGAGCGCACATTATTGCCACAGATCGAGTGACCAAGGTTGTGGATCCAATTCAAGTTACTGCGACCATGTTGATTACGGTTGCTACATTGTCTATTGCGGTATATTTGGTGGCTTCAAGGGAGTTTACGAGTGAATTTCTCACCTTACTGAAAGAGTTCGATTTCACTTTCCCGTTGATGTTGTGCGCCGTATTGGGTAGTTTGGTTGCATTGCTTGTGCTGAATATTTTCCAGAAACAAGTCACGCCAGTGCGGGCGGCAATCCTGTACGCATTGGAGCCCGTATGGGCGATGTTGGGGTCGCTGGTACTGGGTCTTGAGGGTGATGTGACCTTCTGGTTGCCCGTTGGCGCGGCTGCCTTACTCATCGGAAACCTCGTTGTAGAGTACGAACAACTCAGGCGAAGGATTGAGGAATAGGTGCCCAACCGGTGAGTTTGATGGAGCCCGCAGATGTCTGGGGTGTGCGCTGGGAAGCGTGTGACAATTCAATGGTCCGCCGATACATGGATGTTGTTTGCAAGAAGCAAACCCTTGTCATCTTGGCTGCAGACTTGCGGACAATGGGAGAATTGTCCGATCTCATCGAAGAGGTTGGGCCTCATATTGCCGCTTTGAAGACGCATGTCGATCTGGTGGATGATTGGACTGCATCGGGTTGGGCTGCACTTTGTGAGTTGGCAAAACAGCATGATTTGCTTATGTTTGAAGATCGGAAATTTGCCGATATTGGGCCGATTTCACGGGGTCAAATGTCAGGAGTATACGATATTCGATCTTGGGCAAACGTCGTAACTGCCCATGGGATTTCTGGGCCGGATATTGTCGATGGATTATGTGCAGGCTGGAATGATGTAGCCCGTGAGGGTGGTGTTTTGTTGCTCGCCCAGATGTCGAGTCGGGGCAACCTCCTCGAACTGGAAGGGTACACTGATGCCATGGTACAGGCGGGGATTGCAAACAGTGGTGTGTTTGGGTTCATCGGAAATGGAAGTCGACCCGCCGAATTATCCGTACTGAGAGGGAAAGTTGGAGACAAGAAGCTCATTTGGACGCCAGGAGTCAACTTGGCGGTGGGTGACGGTGAAATGGGGCAGCGATATGGCGACCCTAGTGAGGCCGTTCTATCCGGAAGCGATGGGATCATTGTCGGTTCAGGGATTTACAAATCCGAAAATCCTAGTGAAATGGCAAAGGCCTATGCGGACATTTCATGGAGTTCGCTTCTGAAACGGAGTGGGGACTGATGGTCTCTATTGTAGGCATATTGGTTGGGTTTTTTTTCACGGGGATCATTGGCGCAATTGCTTGGTGGCAGTGGCACTCATATGCGACGCTTGATCGCAGAATTGAGGCAAGAGATGCAACTTTAATCGATAGTGTTGGAACAAGAGTCGAGAAAGTTTTGGATGCCCCACAAGGCAGTGTTATCGTGCCGTTCGTACCTGCGAATGTGGTTCAAACACAACCCGTTGGTCAACCTTCACATCAAGAAGTAATAGGCAGCGTCGCCGATGGCACTCAACAAATACAGTCGGATCAGATTCAATTAGATGAATTAGAGTAACCATTGCGTTCTAGAATAATAAATGAAGAAAAGAACCGGCAACAAAAGAAGGAATGGCCAGAGGGGTTTCTTCGGTTTTTGTACAACTACGGGTACGATTACAGGGATTGGGAGTGGAGCAGGTAGGGGCATCGCCGTACTTACCTCGACCACTTCTTCATCGTCCCGTTTGGCACGAATTTCATCGACATCTTCAGGGTACAATTTATCCAAATCTTCGAGTCCCGGTGCATCTGGGATGTCCCCCATGATCATATCCCAATTGTCATCGATGATGCCTTGGGTAACCGGCTTTTCCAACCAAGCAACAGCACCGGCAGAATGGGTTGCATCGGCTGCTAGTTGACGTTGATGCCTTGGAGCCATGAATACAATCCTGGCATTCGGGTCAGACTCCCTCATTTCCAACGCAGCGGTGTGCCCATCCATCGTGGGAAGATCAAGTGCAAGAAGAACCATGTCGGGAACCAGTTGGACATATGTATCAACGGCCAAATCACCATCTTCACAGATTTCGATTTTCCAGCCTTTTTGTGTAAAAACTTGGGTCAAGCGCATGGTCGCCATGGGATTGTTGTCGACGATTAGGACGACCTGTGCGTCGGGGTCGTCAGTTTCAGTTACCCTAACCATGTCACTCATCCCTGCGAACACCTATGCCATCATGAAGGGTACGGCTCAAATTTACTCTTCCTCATCGTTGATGAGAGTATCCGAGGGTGCGGATTCAGGAGATGTGAAGGTTTCTTTCAAATTCGCTTGGCGCTCCATTTCGGCTTCGATTTCTTTCTGGCGTTCAGGGGCCCGAACAAAGTTCATACGGAGTTCCGAAATCAGACCACGAAGTAGAGTTTCTTCGATCTCTGCAAGGTTGCCCTTAGTACGCTTCTCAATCGTACCGAGGAGGTCGATGGCTGCCTTGGCTTCACCTAAATTGAAGTGGATCATGCCCTCTTCATCGGGAATCAAACCAAGGTGTAACATTGCACTGCGTTGCAGCATATGGATGAGTGAAAAAAATTGTTGGCTTTCTTCTGATTGCAAGATTTCGTCCATTCCATCACCTACTCGAACATCATTTGTAACAACCAATCGGGATCAAACTGTTTCAGGTCACTGTACTCCTGGCCCACTCCTGCCAATACAATCGGGCGTCCGGTCGCATGGGCGATGGAGAGTGCGGCACCGCCTTTGGCGTCAGTGTCCAATTTGCAGAGAACTGCTCCGTCGAACTTCAGCATTCGTTGGAATTCGATTGCTTGTTCTACCGCATCATTTCCAGCCAGTGCATCACCAACAAAGAGGACCAAGTGAGGTTGGGCGACGCGGTGAACTTTTTGCAACTCATTCATGAGATTGACTTTGTTTGTCATCCGACCCGCGGTATCGACGATGACTACATCCGCGCCTCTTGCTCTAGCGCTCTCCACCGCATCTCTTGCAATGGCGGCGGAGTCTCCTCCTCGTTGGCTGGAAACACACCGAACACCAATTTTTGCCGCATGAGATTCAAGTTGGTCAATGGCGCCGGCTCGGAATGTATCTGCTGCGGCGAGAACCACTGCCCTGCCTTCGTTTTTGAGCCGATGTGCGATTTTGGCAGTGGTGGTGGTTTTTCCCGTCCCATTGACGCCGACCATCATGATGATGACTGGAGTGTCTCCGGATTCAATCATACCATCGACTGTTGCGTTGAAATCCCAATATCCAGCCGCCAAAAGGCTACGCAGGGCGCGCTTTAGGCTGGCTTCAATCACTTTGGTAAGATCAGCACCTTTACGCAAGCGGCTGCCGATTAATTCTTGGCGCAATGCGCCGATTACAGCTTCGAGTGCGCGACTACCCATGTCGGCTTCAAGGAGGACGAGTTCCAATTCTTCAAGGAGTTCATCAAAGACGGGGCCTTGCTTGATAATCCGTCCACCTGATTCGACCACACCCCCACCTAAATCGATTTCAAACTCAACACCACGCTCGGTCTCAACAGTCTTCTTGCCACCGGACATGCGTGGTGCTTGCTGAACTTCGACCAATTTCCGTCCAGTGGTTGACCTCATCATGTGCAGGTCAACTCGGGAGCCGTCTGGGCGTGTGACTTGGTCGACATCGAAACCTCTCTTGCTCAGTTTCCTCTTTTCCTTTTCTTTGCGTTTCTTCTCGCGCTCAAGTTGCTTTCGCTCTTTCTTGGATAGGGTCGGCGCGGGAGGGAGAGTTGGTTCGTCATCCCAATCGTCCCAATCATCATCATATTCGTCAGAATCTATTGGTGGTGATGGAGGATTGGGTGCAATTTCTTCGGGTGACTCAGACAATTCTCCCAGCGATTCGGGTTCTGTGGTCGTGAGTGCTTCGACCGCTTCTTCGGTGCCCTCTTCAGCAGTTAGTTCGTCCAAATCTGTCTCGTCCGCGACCTCTTGGACTCGTTTTCTGAATCGGTCAAAAAAACCCATTTGATCACCTAATCATCGAGCGTGAGTTCAGTGCCGTGCTTTTTGCGACGACGTTTCGGGGCCGGAGTGGGTTCTTGTGGAGTTTCCTCTTCTTCAGCTGGTTGTTGGAGTTGTTTGGCGGCATCCGAAAAGGTCGTGGCCAATTCAGCTACAAGTTTCTCAGTTTCTGTGAACTCATTTTGCAGGGTGGACATGACCTCATCTACTTCATTGAGGCGATTTTCCAGAATTTCGATGGCTTCAGTCCTTGGCTTTTCAGCCTGAACCCCCGACCCAATGTCAATGACAACTGTATCTCCTGTCGGGCTCGCAGGTAACTGTACGCCTGCACCAAGGGGAATCATTGTGGGTTGTGCTGTGTCAAGAACTTTGAGCGATGCAATCACGCCGAGTTGTTCCATACGAATCTCTGACAAGCGGGTCATCTGCTCTTCGATTCGTGCCATTTTCTGACGGTTCATCTCAACGAGTTGTGCGATTCGTTGCAATTCTTGTTGGTCCATCGCCGGCCCTCTCGGGCGTTCGAATCGACCAACTGTCATCAAGCCGTCGATGCGGGTGGTTACGCTGCGGCAACGAAAAGAGACATCGCAAGCATCCCCATAGCGGGCATGGCCTTGCTGATGTGATCGGTTCGTATTCGCAGATGCATGATTACTGCGCCAGCCATCAGTGCAGCCATGAACAGTGCTGCTGTCTTGACTGGGAGTGGAATCCAAATTCCGGCAACCAATGTGACTGCTAGTGCGATCTTTGTTGAGCCGACCAACGGTAATGCCCAATCGGGTAACCCGTATACTTTGAATTCTTCACGCATTGATTTCGCTTCTCCGCCTCTGTAACTTGTGTCTCTGTTGAAGCGAACTGTCCAAACAAAGAAAATCACGGTGGCGATTGTCAGTTGTACGATTGTTGCAATTGTTTCCATATCTTTTGTACCTCCAAGGGTACTCAACATTAGAACGGGTTCTCTTATGAAAAGTCGTTTTTTGTCTGCCGTTGGTCTGAAGGACCTGTTTCGACTCGCAAGTGCATGCCTGCACTCGCTGCTGTCTTACTCTGTGGCGGAAAGGGGAGTCGAATGTTAGAAGGAGGGGTGACCACCCACAAACCACTGCTTGAGGTCGGAGGCATGCCTGCGACGAGATTCGTTGTCGAAGGTTTGTTGGGTGGGCGGCTGGACTTTTGTCAAATCCTTGTTGTTGTGCCCCCAGGGCGTGAAGGTGAGTATGCGGATGCCTTGGATGGTTTAGGGTGCAGGATTGTGACGCAAGAGATTGCACTTGGTACGGGAAATGCCGTTTACGGATCACTTGAGCATTTGCTAGCGCCTGTTGAGCACATCTACGTCTCGTTTGGGACACAGCCCTTGGTCAGGAGTGAAACTATCGAAGGAGTATTCGATGTTCATCTAGGGAATGATTTGGGTTTTACTTTGGCGACCGTGATTATGGATCATCCGTATGCACCTTTGATTCGAGACGATGGTGGGCAAGTGATTGGTTCAGTCGAAACTCATCTTGAAGGGGCCGAGATGCCGAAACGGGGAGAGACCAATATTGGAGCCTATTGGGCAAGTCGCAGAGCGCTGGAGGAAGTATTGTCTCAACTGCATGATTCGATGTACTCTGAAGAAGAGATGAGATACAACACCGGGTCGGGTGAATTGGGATATCCCAATGAGATGGTGCGTGGTTGTCTCGCGGCTGGGTATGGTGTCGATGGAGTGCCGATTGCAGATGAGATGGAAATGATGGGGATTAAAACACCTGAGACTTTGGCTGCGATTCGGGAGATTGTTGGGGAATGATTGGTCGGTTTGACAAACAGACTCGTGTTGTCATCTTGACTGGGGCCGGGATTAGTGCTGAATCCGGGATCCAAACATTTCGAGCATCCGATGGATTGTGGGAAAATCATCGAATTGAGGATGTGGCCACCCCTTTCGCATGGCAAAGGAATCCTGAACTGGTCTGGGGGTTTTACCAGGATCGTCGACGACAGTTGTTGGATGTTGAGCCAAATGCCGCACATGAAGCCCTGGTGGAATTGGAACAGTATCTTGACGAGTTCTTGTTGATTACGCAAAATGTTGACAATTTGCACTCAAGAGCGGGTTCAGAGAAATTGATTCACATGCACGGTGAGTTGGAGAAATTGCGTTGTGAGGAGTGTGGTGTTGTGGTGACCGCAATGGATGAGGAGTACTTGGGGGAGACTTTTGTCGGTTGTCATCAATGTCACAATGAACGCTTACGACCACACATCGTTTGGTTTCATGAAATGCCACTTCGTATGAGAGAAATCGATGTGGCTGTTGGAGATTGTGATGTCTTCATTGCAGTCGGAACAAGTGGGCACGTGTACCCGGCTGCCGGACTGTTGGGGCTCGCACAGGCGTGTGGCGCCCATTGCATTGGAATCAATTTGGACCCACCACAAAACGTCGATTTATTCGATGAATTCCATCGAGGAAAGGCTGGCGAAATCTTGCCCGAAATGGTCCGGAAATGGACCGGTCGACCTTAGTTCACTCTTCTTCGGCAGCAGTGGCAGTAGAGAAATCGTGTGTGTCTCTAAATGCAGAAATCACTGCGGGTTCGGTTGAAGATGTGGGTTCAATTTTGTTAACAGTCTCGATGTTGACAAAACGTCGGTTGACGCCGTGGCGACTGCCGAAGAAGGAGTATACGCGATGGCGGGCATCGACTTCATCTGATGCAACAACGTCCTTAGTGAACGGTTGAACGGTTCGCCCGTTGGGGAAGGTTCCGGTAGCTCTGAATGCCTGCATTGAAGCCGGCGACCCACCTTTCTCGTTTAAGCGCACCGTCTGGGGTGACGGGGAAGAATTCATAGTCAGAACGACATCCAAGGAGG
>DAHO01000050.1:45195-45326 GCA_002498455.1 Euryarchaeota archaeon UBA602 | reverse complement strand
GCGGGCGTCTATGTTCGTACTTGGCCCATTGAAGTTGCAGAACGAATCAAGCCTGGAGACCGGCGCGATTTCTTGTTCTTGGATGGAGATTGTGGCCTTTGTCACCGATTGGCGACCTTTATCGATAAGCG
>DAHO01000050.1:15990-44773 GCA_002498455.1 Euryarchaeota archaeon UBA602 | reverse complement strand
AATGCCGACACCGTCTATCTGATTCGAAATGGTAAACCATACATCCGTTCCGCTGCGGGGATTCGTGTATTGCTGTACATGAAATGGTACTACAAGATGTGGTTCCCGATTCTATGGCTGGTACCTTTGCCCATACGAAATATTGCGTATCGATTCATCGCCAAGTACCGTCACAAAATCTTCGACCAACCCAAGGTCTGCTCATTCAGGGTTGACTGATTCAGAACTCGGCAAGTATTCCGGGTTGCTCAAGCGACGTTCCAACCAAATCGGTCCACCAGGAAATAGTGAAAGGAATCCACCGAGGATTACAGCTCGCAAATTCCATTCCTTCTGGATCCAACCGAGCCCAAGTAGGCCGATGTAAATCGACCACAAGACACCATGGATTGGGCCAATCACTTGGACTAGGATTTCATTGCCTCCAATGTATTTCAGTGGCATTGCGATGAAATACAGACTGGCCGTAGAACAAGTCTCAGCAATTCCCGTGGCATTAAAGAAGCGCATCGAAACACCTAGTTGACCATCGGGTCATCTTGCGATTGACTGACATCATAGCCTTCGGGTGCGGGTAGCATCGATTGGCTGCGTTCAAACATGTCTCGAACGTTTTCCTCGATCTTTCGAGCGTCTTCAAGCAATTCATCGAGTGGGATTTCACGGTCCAGGAGATCGCTGACCGCTTCGGTGGCAAATGCTGCTGCGCGAGCATCCGGATAGAGTGGGTTGCAATCGGCGAGCAGAGCGGTGATATCCAATCCTCTCCGATCTCCTTCTGAAAGAAGGTATCCAGCGATGCCAGAGACAATGCCTTGCTGCATACGTGAGACACCTGCAGCCGCCAAAGCCTTGCGTCCTAATGGATGACTTGCGACGCCCCAAAGATCGCCATCTTCCTTCTCACCGATTTCATTGGGAACCACACCATCAATGATGATGAGACGATCAAATCCACCCTCGACGAACCACTTGAGAACGGTCTCTGCAAACTTGACATCGTAAGCGGATGGGAATTGAATTTCAGAGGTAAACACGCCAATACCATCGCCTTGGTAAACGCGAACCGGATGCTTGGGGACCGATTCTTGGACCAAGGCCATGGCAGGGAAATTCTCGTCCAGTACGGTTCCCATTTGATCCATATTGAGTGCACGAATGATGTGACTGGCGGCAATTACACCCACCATTCCGGTACTGGAAAATCCACAAATGGCTGTGCCTCCAAGCTTGGAAGCATCTGCATCTCCATGCAGAACCAATGCGTAACCATCGCCTGTCATTGAGTTCGCCTCCACTCACTGATTGATGAATCCTCGCTTATTCCTCGAAGGCTTCCCAGTCATCATCATCGGGGTACTTGTACCACCATTGACCGACTTCATCCTTCCACCATTCGACGCCTTCTTCATCGACATGATAGTCCTCATCCTGAGTATAATCCCATTCGGCTTCTTCTTCGGCTTCGTATGCCTCTTCTTCCGCTTCGACATGAGCGATGTCCGTCGGCCGGACGCCGGCTCTGCGGTCCACTCGCTTGGATTTCTTCATGGAGACACTGTTGCCTCGAGTGGTCAATTCATCCAGACTTCGACCGGTCGGCAGATCTTCTAAATCGGGTTGAGTTTTGATTTTCTTCTTTGGCTTTCGTTCCCAGTCTTCTTCCTCAATGAATTCATCCTCTTCGTCTTCCTCATCGCGCATGGCCATTCGTAAGCCAACGAAGCCAAGGATACCTAGGACAATGGCCACTGCGATGATGATGAGAGTTAGGTTGGCCCCACTTTCGTCTTCGTCACTGGTCCCTTGGGTATTGTCACCATTGTTGTCCGGCTCATCAATTTCAATTGCCGATGTGAATACATATGGCACAATCCAGTGATCCTCCACGCCGTCCCATCCGGTCGCTGTCAATGCCACATTGACTCGAACGGTGCCGTTCTCTAAGCTTGCACCCTCAGCCCATGCGGTTGGTGAAACGGTCACGATCAACGACTCATTGGATGCAATCGTAACTTCACTTGCCGACAAATCATCAACGAAGGATGGAGTGGCATGGCTGTAGACAAAATCAATCGTAGCAAACACGGTGACGGGGTTGGGATTCAGCAAACTGCACTCCATGGAGTGCGCGTTAACATCGGCCATGGTTTGTGTACTGTTGTCTAGAATTTGCCAATCTACATTACAGGAGACTTCTACGAACAACAATTGTGGATTGTCATAGGTGCAACTGCCATCATCGATTTGTGCGTTCGCATCATAGTTGTTCGCTGTTGAATCTGTACAACCTTCCACGGGTGGAGGATACAGATCGATTCGAATGGTCCCAGGGGAGAGAGTCATCCACCACGGCGTCATCGGAATGACATCCAACCATCCGCCGGTGATGAAATCAATTGAGATGGTGCCGGCACCGGACTCGTCGAATAGAGTTGTGCCTGACTCCCCAATGACTTCTGAACCATTGCCTAACTGCCAATTGGCAGGTATACCATCAATGTGGATTTGGTTTGCTGCATCATCTGCAACCGCATCTAGAACTGCAGAACCAATGCCCGCTGAATCCAACTGTATGGTTGGTGTGCTGGTGGAGAATGTCGCGGTCATCGTCGAGACAAGATCAACACTTGTGGAAGCGGGTGAGACCGATTGAGCAGCCATCCCATAGGTACCACCCGACCATGAGACTGAGACGAGCCCTACTCCTCCATGTGATTCCCATGAACCGATGAATTCAGACCAGTCACTCCAGCTCTGTGATGCGATTCCGGTCAGGCCTGTAGTCAGTGTATTGGTCCAAGTCGAATTACCAAAATCAATGGTCACGGAGAGTTCCTCATTCACGAGAGGTGCCCCTTCACTGGACAACTGAGCCGAGATGGAGAATGGGGCTCCAGCATGTACATGGACACCAGATCGGACTCCATCATCGTACATTCCGTCCCCAGTGACATCCATCGTGAGCAGGCTCTGTCGAGTCGTATCGTTGGTCGAATAGACCGGTCCAATCGCCGTGACATTCCACCACAAATTGTCATCTTCATCCACTGTGACTGCTGCAGCCCAGTGTTGCTCACCATCTGTGAGGCCTGAAATGAGCATCGAGGTCGTTGGGTCATCACTACTGATATTCGCATAAGGTGTCAAACCGGATGCATTGGAAAATTCATTGCTTTCAAAGTAGATCAGAGTGTAGGCCAAGTCCGATGAAGGAGAAGGCGTGAATGAGAGATTCAGCACACCGCCGTCGTCATTCGGTACGTCAGCCAAAGAGACGATTGCAGCATCGGGAGGAGTGGTATCATAGACAGGGGGGACGTCTGGAACCAGAACAGAGACGATGTTTGAGAGATTGGAATAGACACCATTGTTGTGTATAGAGCGAACTGCATAATCCCACTCTTGATTTGTCACACCATCCGTATCTTGGTAGCCAAATGCCATTGTTTGAGCAAGGGGTTGGTTGATTGAAATTTGGCTGCCTGTTGCCGCTCTAAACAATTCATAACCCATCAAATCTTCTTGACTGGTTGAGTTGGTCCACATCAATGAGACTTGGCTGTAATTGTAATCAAAAATTTGCAATACCGGTGGTTCAGGAATCTGAATGTTGTCAGCACCCTCAATCCACGAGATTGAGATTGAGTCGAGAGTGACGGTTCCGTTACGTGTACAAGTGATGTTGACGGGGACATCGATACCGCCCGAACCCATGAGCATGAAACTGTTCAGTACATTCGACAAATTGCCATTGGTTGGATTGGTTTCAACGACGAAGGTGGCCGTGTACGACATGTTGAGCGCAGACTGTGTGATGGTACCTGCGCCCATGCTTCGAGCGACGGGAGACATGGTCCCCCAAGGGGTATCATATGCATCGTAATTGACGGTCGCACTGGTCAATTCAGTGTTGATATTGGTGATCAGTAAACCTTGATCTGATTCACTCAAAGGACTGCTGGAACTTGCAAATCCAGACATTTCCATCTCGATGACGCTGTCACCTTCCAAGTCCCACTCTAGGGTATGCCATGCACCGATGAACAGACCTGGGGTAGCTTCTCCAGCGGCGATAATTTGCTCAGAAAGACCGTCTCCATCCATGTCTGCAAAGACCATTGCTCGTGGAGATGTGTGTGGATTGAACGAAGTGGAACTTGAGGTATTGACAGCTCCATTGGGATTGAACGCATACAGTTCGACCGAACCTGTCTGTGTACCATCTGAACCGTCTGGTGTACCCTCAAGAGGGCGGAAGAAGTCCACACCACCATCACCATCATGATCGCCCACGGTGTAATTCTGCAAGCCGACCAATGCAGAGGTCGTGGTTGTCCAGTCGGTACCATTCCAAGTCGCTGTACAGGCTGCCGTTGAGGTTGGACCCATGAGATCATCAAATCCATCCGCATTCCAATCAAATACCTCAAACGGTCCGGCTGTGCACTCAAATTCATCCATAGACACAACCCAACTGTTGGCTGAAAAATTCCACAGAGTGTTGTACGAAGTCATCATGTCGTTCTCACCGACCACTACCGAGAGATTGGTTCCATAGAAGGTACCAATATCGACATGAACGAAGTTCTCAAGCCCCGTCATTTGGTTTCCAGAAGGTACGGTCACGGTGACGGCAGTCGAGTAACTACCCCCACTAAAAGAACGGAAGCCGAGGGTACCATCGGCATCAATTGAGATCAAATCATCTTGTAAATCACCATCCAAATCGGCCAAGACCGCGTCCTCGAATTTCTCATTCATCGAGACATTGGTGGTGTAACTCCAACTGTTGCCAGACATGTGCTGACACAATTCGTCTTCGTCGGAAGCTACGGCCAGTACATCAGTACTCCCGTCTCCATCTGAATCTCCCAAAATCAGTTTATCTGCATCGGCACAGGTTGGAATCCAACTGCTGACCAAACTGGTTCCATTCCACTTCATCCATCCAATGTGTGGCCAAGTGGTCCCATTTGCGGCCGTGTGCTCCTGTACCAAATAGATTGGATCTTCAATTCCATCGCCGTCCATGTCACCAACTTGCAAATCGGCAACGGCACCAATGCCACTGAATTGAGCCCCTAAATCCGGTGAGAAGCCAACGGTGATTTCTGACGAGGACATCTGGGCTGATGTCGGCAATCGCCAGCTGCCGGCAGGCAACCATGTCTGATTCCCATTGGCAGAGACTGTGGTAGATGTCGCACCGTTGGAGAACACAATTTGTTCGCCAACACGTCCGTCGCCGGTGCTTCCTAGGTGCCACTCGTATTGCCCGTCACTGTCCAAATCCACCGTCAAGGAGCCCGGAGAGGGGTCATTGATGTCGTAGGTGATGTGGAACGAGGCTGCACCAATTGTGGTGTTGCGCTGTAAGGTTAGGTTGACCGTCGTGGGAGATGTGGAATCCGTTTGCACTGCCAAACTTGTACTTCCGTCTGCAAAGGTGTCGATGACACCGGAGGGTGGATTGGCCGATGCAATCGGGGCATAGGCAAACAAACTGGAGACCATCAACAATGCGAGGATTACCGAGCGCGTAGCGCTCGAACGCTTGGGGTGCCGAGGGTGGGGCATGAGGGTGCGGACGTTGAGCGGAGGTTAAGTCGCCTTCGGCGAAACCCCTGAAAAAATATCAAATCCATTCCTTTCATCTCTTTTACGGGCCTTGTAATTATGGCTGGAACGGTGGTTATTTTTTGCAAATCATAAAGTTACCATCGGAACGATTAAAATAACCCGTCGACTGGTTGGAAATGGTCAGGTGGCGGCTTCGTGACAGGTTCAACTGGTGCAGGAAACAGCCGTGTGCTAATTCGAGTAGGTGATGTTGAAATCGACATTACTGGATCGCAAAAAGAGGTGGATGCTGAGATGATGAATATCCGTGAAGGAGAGGAATGGTCTACAGCAATCGCCAAGGTTCGAAGTGCACGCGAAACCGCCATCTCTGCGGCCATCGAAGCCGCCAAGAAAAGTGGAATGCCAGAGCGTGGTTCTGCCTTCCGTTCACTGATCGAAAACAGTACATTGACCAAAAAACCGGATCAAGTCTTGGCCGCCATTCAATACCTGCGCGAAGTCGAGGGATTGGATGATTCGCCACCTCGTGTACTCAAGCAATTGTTCGAGGACAGTGGTTTGGCAGCTCCTGACAACCTCTCACTCTATCTGAATCGTCTGGTTGAACGTGGATTCATCTCATGTCCGCCAGGCAGTTCTGGAAAGAATCGATACGCGGTTCTCACCCCTGAAGGACGCGCGCACTTGGACCGACGCTCGGGTGCCTGAGGAGTTACCATGGTTGAGATTGGTCCCGATGCGGACCTTTCATTCCAATCGTTCATCGGCCACGATTTTCGAGACATGGATTTGTCCGGTGTCAACTTCCGTCGTGCAATTTTAGATCGGTGCAACTTCCAAGGTTCGAATCTTGCAGGTGCCGATTTTCGTAAAGCATCCTTGGTGGGTGCGGACTTGATGAAATGCGCACTGGATGGGGCGGATTTCCGTGGTGCGAAATTGACAAAGGCGAAATTGAACTTGTCAAATTTTCAAGGTGCGAAATTGGATGATGCGGATTTACGTGGTGTCCGTGGGCGCTATGCCATTTGGCGACGAGCCAACTGGTGGGACGCGAAGATGAATGATGATCTCCGAGAGGTCCTCAAAAAGAAGTGGCCCAAAGAGGACTGATTACTCCTCTTCCCGCGATTGTAACTTTGCAGGTGTGGTCAGGGCCGCTCGACCAGAGGCGAACAACATTGGAAGAGCTGCACTTGAAAGGCAAAATAGCCCACAGCAGGCGTAGATGTAGTACATCGTCACGAATGTTAATTGCGCAACTTCAGGCAGATGCGAAGATGCTTCCTGACTGGTCATACTTCCCCACACGTTTGAGATGATGAGAAGGGCTGCACCGGTCAAACTTGTCGAAACACCCCGCCGATTCCCTCGATAAAATTGAACTCCTCCCCCGATGAGGCACAATGCCGAGGCCGTGAACAGGAAACCATTCCAATCACGATAGGCCGAGGATGAAAAATTGTCATCGTACTGATTGATATCTTCTGAAGTAATTTCGGCTCCGGCTTCTGAGAATTGGTTTGCCAGTTGTTCCTCATCATCCGCATTGAACATCTCACTCATGGTAAACGCATTGAATGCTGCATATGCGACCATTAGGCCTCCAATAATCATCATGACGCCCACTGCTGCTGGAATCGCCGTATTGGGGCGAATCGGGATTTCTGGCATCACCAGTTCTTCTTCGACATTCATCATGACAGAGCCGATTTCGTCGTCCATGATATCGCCTCTGCTTCGGCACTCCTTAATCCTCGGTACATTTTCTCAATGCATCCGCAATCTCATCCGGTACATCTCGCTTTTCGAAAGTCTGCATGTCCACACATACCGTTACCACACGAGCAGTCCAACATAGGAATTCGTCTTGATTTCTGAACTCATATTTCCAGATAATGGAACTGCTTCCCACAGATTCAATCCACAGTTTGCAGTGAACAATATCCCCATAACGAAGAGGTGCCAAATAATCTGAGGATGTGTGAACTGCAGGAAACCCGAGATGCATTTGCTGGGTGATCACTGGATAAGCAATATCGCAGATTTTCTCCCAGGACTCCTCAAAGAAGCGGTGAGCTAAATCGAAGTATTCGGGATAGTACACCACCTGTGCCAAATCAATCATGGGGAAGTCAACACGACGTTGCAATTCAATCGCCATGCCATTGGCTAACGCCCCTATACGAAGAAGATGGCGGACCCACCGCGATTCGAACACGGGTTTGAGGCTCCGCAAGCCCCAGTGATATCCAGGCTACACTATGGGTCCTGTGCGCGGCCCACCGGCCACCCTATCTTAACCCGAACGGTTCATGCAGTGTTGGTGTAAACCCGTTTTCCGGTCAACGAATCCTGCTTCCAAACCAATTCTTTGCAATATCTTGGGATGAAAAAGCCAACCTTACGTGGTGTCAAACCGTGGTTCTTCATTTTTAGATCAATGGACAACCACGCAACAATTTGCGATGCTGTACACCCTGGGTTGACACTCACGAATTTGAGAATTTCTTCTCGCAAGCGCCGCAACCGGGCCTCTTTCTGTGCTCCTTTGGCCATACTACTCGATGGTCGCTGGAGGTATATGAGGCAGTGTAAGGGGCCACCCGGGGGTCCCATTCAACAATCAAATCAGTGGTAGGGTGATTTTCCAGCGTGGCTCGGCCAACTTCTTGGCGTTTGGACCGGTTCTTGGATTGGGAGTCTTGTGAGTCAAGGTACCGTGCATGCCATGCACTCCAAACTTGATTCGAGCTTCAACAAAACGATCGCGCTCAGCCAATTGAACTGCATCATCATCCAACTCAAAACTCGCTAGAACTTCTTGCTCATTGTCGTCAAGCTGGACATAGAGCGAGAGAATATTGTCAACCAATGATGCACGAGGTGAGAAATCATAGTCATCCGGGTCATCCATCCAGACATCCAAATCAATCACAACCTTGTCTCGACTTGAGACCTTCTTGATGTCGATTGAACTCACCATAATCGGGTCGAAACGACAGTAGTTCAAATCGCTTCCCATCGGTAATTTCGGCTTAGAATGAAATTTTTTTGTTGTGTAAGATAACTATTGATACCAAACGTACGTTTGCAGGGCCGATTCTGCTGGTTTCGGGTTTTTTTTGGTGGGTAGCGTACGCTCTCCTTCAGATGATTCAAACGCCAATTTCACTAATCCTTGGAACAAGGAATGTGAACTCAACAACCAGTTCCCAATCGTTGCCTTGATCGGGGTCGATATCGTCAATGGGGAGATCTGGATCCGCTTCTTCGGCTTCGATAATCCATAACCAGTCCCCCTCGCCAAATCCTGCGCCTGATTGTCTGTCAAGCATCTGCAGAAGTTCCTCCAGTGAATCAGCTGTGAGATTGTATGCATCTGATGAAGTGGGGTTGAGGTTCTGGTGCTCCATCGAAGCGGAAGCGTTGCGTGTGATGTTGTCCTGTTCGGTACGAATCGTATGACTCCATGCATCTTCGCGAACATCTACGGTTAGCGAAAAGTTGTCTTGAGGGAGCATTGTGGGTAGAATATCCATCGCCAAAGTTAACGTGGCATTGATCGACATGATACGACCCTCATCCCCAGGCTGATGGGTGATAGTGTGAATCTCACCTTGCTCAAGATACCCGTCCCACTCGTAGGTCAAGGTCTTCTCTTCCCAAATGACTTGGTAAGTACGGGGGAGGACTGTCAGATTCCAAAGGCGTGTAGCCGAGGCATCCGAATTGTCCGTGATAGTCACGGAGCCGGTGTAATTTCCACTCTCATAAGGTGTAAATTGATGGGTCGCCCCCATGGCGTCATTGTCATTCGTCGGATCGCCATCGTTGTCGCTATCAACTTCCAAATCGAGATCCCAAACGGTCGTCAGTTCACCACCTTCAGGGTCCGTTGAGGCGGATGCATCGAGGACCACCACGTCACCGGTTCGAATGGCTTTGGGCATGGAGAGAGAAATTTCCGGATAGCCGTTGACAATCAGTTGCGTGGTGGCCGTATCGTCTCCACCCAAATCGTTGATGACTGTCACTGTGATTTCGTAAAGGCCGGCTTCTGAAAAGGTGTGACTGGTGTATCCCTGAATGGTTTCAGCGCGTGCTCCATCGCCAAAATTCCACTCGTAGCTTGTGATGAGGGTGCTCTCAGGGGTGGTTGAAGCACGCGCATCGAAATTGACCGATTCGCCTTCGTTGATGGTAGAGCGGTCCGCTTCAACTCTAGCATTGGGCTCAGGTGGCCCTCCAAGACCCGTACAACCTGCCAACATCGGCAACAGCATGCACATGGTGAGAACCAGCGCCAGTGGCCGATGAGCTCGGTTTGAAAATGACCGGACCATGGACATAACTGTGGGGCCTCGCTTTATCCTTTAGAAGAGTGACGCTTGATTGTTCTTTCAATGCCGATTTTTTGGGTAAATGAATCGAGTCGAAATCTACCGTGGCGATAAGAGGGTTCAAGCAACGTCGCGAATCCATCGATGCTCATGGCGATTGATCCGTTGTCTGGATGTCGGGTCCTCGGATTCGATTTAGAGACGACTGGATTGAATCACAGATCACAGCGAATTGTCCAGTATGCCTTGGTGGGTTGCGAAGCTGACGGTCGACAAATCCAAATCGACGAATTGGTGAATCCAAAGATGCGGATTCCGCCTGAGACCACCAATGTTCATGGCATCACCGATCAGGATGTCAGAAATGCACCTGAATTCAAGGAATGTGCAAGTGAAATCTCGGCGATGATGGAAGGTGCAGTGATTGTGGGCCACAATGTCGACCGCTTTGATTGGCCTTTTCTTCAAGCAGAATTCTTACGAGCAGGCCAACCGATGCCAGAGCCGCTGGCGATTCTGGATACGCTCAAAATCGCCCGTCGGCTCAAAATTCCACCCCGCCACAATCTTACTGCACTGTGTCATCGGTTTGGAATCGCTCTTGAAAATGCGCATACAGCGGGAGCAGATGCTGCAGCAACCTTGCTGTTGTTGCACAAGATGATGGAAGCCAATCCCCAACACTTTCGCCGTCCAGTTGAGGAAATTGCCGATTGGGCGAACGGGATAGACACAACCGACAAGTCAACTGAGCGACTAGGCCCCAATATCGAGGATTTGGAACCCGTTCCAGGTAGCCATGGGTGGTTGCGAACAACCCATCAAGGATTGGTCATTGGTCGTGGGAGAAATCGAGGGAGGAGTATCGGTGAAATTGAACATGCCGACCCGAACTATCTCAACTGGTTGCAATCACCTGCCGGACCACTGGATGAAAATGCGATTGAGACTCTTCAAGGTGAGCGAAACGATTCATGACGACTTCAGAGTCGCTTCGATGGTGTAGGGAATCATGCCCAACATTACGAAGATAGAGCCGAACATCCCCAGTCCATACAGAATCGTTCCCAAGGAAACATTGTCCGGATCAATACTGGGGAATTCAAGTGATGGAGCACCACCGGCCAAGATCCAGAGTCCGGCAATTTCAATGGTCCAAACGACCACGAATGTGAGCAAGGCCTCAGCGAAAATTTTGCTACCCAATTGCAAAGATTGAGACCAACTTAGCAATGGGATATCCGGCCCATTACGAGCAATTTCTCGCTCACGTAGGGATTGGTTGACTGCACTTACAATCACTTGAATCAATGCAATAGTAGCGATACAAATCGCCAAGAAAACCATTGTCAAATTGACAATTGAACCACCGGTGCCACCCATACTTGAATAGAGCGAGTTTCCCATCCATACCAAACAACCTGAGACCAAGAGTAAGGGCAATCCGATCATAAATGACTGGACGCCCATCAACAAGGCCTTGTATCCCTTCAGTAAATCCGCGGGTTTGAATCTAGTTTCAGTAGCATCCCAATCATCTTCGATACTTTCACGACGTTCACTGGATTTACCGTGGTATTTTCGTTCGAAATATCGCTCCAATTGTTGACTTTCGATTTGATCGGTTGAATTCATCTCCGGTCGGCGTACTGCGAATCCACCGAAGCCCCCATCCTCGGATTCCGATTGGTCAACGATTTCGTCAAACCACTCTGCATCTTCTGAGGATTCTGCGTAAGCATCAGGGTTGTTGTCCGATTCACGCTTGACTGGAGGTCCTCGGCGACGTTTGCCCGGTGGCCTCCCTTCCATGGGTTGTCAAGAGGGGTGACGATTCTTGAATGCCACGATGATTACTCGGCCTTTTTGCGTGTCCTACCCTCAAGCAGTGGGGACCAGGGCAGAACATCGCACCAATCACCGAGTTTCCAAGTTTCACCATCCAATCGCACACCACCGAGGAAAACTGGTCCGGTGTATCCTTGTTCAACCAGTACTTTGAGTTGAGACAATGCCTGTCCAGCAAAGACTGCGCCTGCACGTTGTCCTGTCGATGCCAACTCACCTTGCTCATTGACTGGTGCCATTCGTTCAACCAGACAAATTCCATTTTCGATTTCAATTTTCTCAAAGGTTGCAACCATGTCTCTGAAGATGCCTGTGGGTTTCAACAAGCCCTGTGTTTGCGCCCAAAGCCAAGCTGGACACCAAGCCTTCCATTCACAGAATCCACAGGCGTCCTGGTCAGGAATGGCCTCCATCGGGGTACTGGTGATTTTGCTTGCTTCCCATGCCTCGAAAGCCTCTGGAAGCACGCTCGGACCTTCTGCCTCGAATACCTTTGAACCGTTAGAATACCACCCTTCTGCACGTACCGGCGGATGATCAGGGTTGTTTTCACACAAAATATCTCGATAGAATCGCAACTGTCGGCTCACCGTATCGTACAATTCTCCCTCGGGAGGTTTTCCGGTCTTCAAGTCGGCGACGATCCAACCGACGACTTGGCCGTCTTCATCTAAATCTGAGACCAGAAGGTCAAGACGTCCCATCAATCGCCCACAGGAGGTGCGCAACGTACCTTCAGCAGCGAGAACCATACGCTGAACTTCACGCCAAGTATCAACGGTCACTTCGGTCAACTTCATTTTCTCAATGTGGGCCTTTGCGAAGAGAATGTTGAGCGAACCGATCAAGAGTTTTCTCGCACGGGGGTATTCTTCCTGCTTCCATCGAGGATGACGAGCTGTGTTGAGAAAGTTCTCTTTCTCTTGCTCCCATTGCTTTTCGAGGATTGCATTCGCCGTGGGTGGAAGCCATCCTACCTCATCGCCGTCTCGTGATGACAAATCAATATTGCAGAGATCTTCGACACTGTTGTGCACGGCGGTTCCAATGGCGCTCGCCATCCCTGCCTTTCGCGGTAAACGCTGTCTTGAGAGCCAGAATTTTCTAGGACAGGAGGCAAAGTTGTTCCAAGAAGAGGGAGACAATTGATGTCCTCTCTCATCGTACGACCATTGTTTCATCGTCACGTATCGTCTCCTCCCGAAGCCTCGGCTGCTCTGCCCTACTCGGCCCAAGCATTAACATCACCGATGAGCGGGCCCAACCCATGGGAGACCTGCCACGAGTCAAAGTTTCGGACGGAGCCATCACGGAAGGAGCGTTAGTCGTTTCCTGCTTCCCCAGTGTCAGTCATGTGAGCAGCATTGTTGCACACTACTTGATTGAGCGGCTTGAGCTGAAGTTTGTCGGTGGTGTCGTCGATTCTCGTTTGCCTCCTGTCGCTTTGATTCACGAAGGGAAACCAATGCCCCCGGTTCGAATGTATGCGGGAAAACCCGTATGCAACATGGACCAATGTGATAGCATTGTCGTACTCGTCTCCGAAGCCCCAGTACCTCAGAAAATGATGTTGCCTCTCGCTGAAGCCCTGCTCGAATACAGTCATCAGAAAGGATTCAACGCTGGAGTCTTGGTCGATTCCTACAGCCATCAGCAAGAAAGTGGTCATGAGGTCATGGATTCCGATGACTCAAACGAAACTCTTCTCGGGATCGGTGCAACCGATTGGGCCATTGAACAGCTCAAAGATATGGACATCGCACTGCTAGAAGCGGGGATGATTGCCGGAATGAGTGGGGTTCTACTCGGTGAGGGGCGACGACGTAAACTGAACATGATGTGCATCATGGCTGAAGCCACCGGTGGCATTCCAGATGCACGTGCTGCAGCTCGCGTCATTGAGAAGTTGAACAAACTCTTGCCGGCTATGGAATTGGACACCGATCCTCTTCTTGAAGAAGCGGAACGAATTGAAAGCCAAATCAAGGCAATGATGGAACACCAACTTGGAACTGCAGGCGATGAACACGAAGACGATGGCCCAAATGCGATGCTCTATGGTTGAAGCATCGATTCCCACGCTGCTTCATTGAGTATTTTCACACCCAATCGGGTTGCTTTCTCCAACTTTGACCCTGCATTCTCGCCGGCAATCAGGTAATCCAATTTCCCTGAAACAGAAGAGACGACCTTGCCTCCAGCCGCCTTGGTTTGCAATGCAATCTCCTTTCGAGGGCGGCTGAGAGTACCGGTGATGCAGAAGGTGTATCCCATTAGAGGGCCGTTAGGCGCCTCTGTTTTGGCCACTTCAGTAATCGTCAGGATTTGACTAAAATCTTCAACCATTTCCAGTCGTTCTTGGATGCCTGAAATCAGTGATAAGGCAACGGTTTTTCCGACCCCTTCAATCGAAGTTAGCCGTTCAATATCCGATGCGCTCAACGACAATAGGGACTCAATGGTGCAAATTTCTCCAGCAAATGCAGCGGCCAATTCAGGCCCGATTCCGGGTAGTCCTAGGGCCGAGAGAAATACGTCTAGAGGCATTTCTCGAGTGGCATCCAGTTGGCCGATGACGTTGGCAGCAGACTTCTCAGCCATGCGCTCCAATTCAATCAGCTGCGCTTTCTGCAATCGATAGAGATCTGGGATGTTTGCAATCAAGCCTGCATCACACAATTGTTCGACGAGTTTCTCGCCGATACCATCCATCTCAAGGGAACGGCACCAGTAGAGAATGGCGCGAGAAAGACGAGATGGGCAAGACAGATTGGTGCAACGGAGGAACGCTCCATCCAGTTGCAGTTGAGTATCACACTCGGGACACTCGGTAGGGACCTGTGGGGGTGAGAGAGGTGGTAATCCTCCGGAAAAGGGGCTACCATCCGCATGGAACCGCCCTTCCAAGTCTCGGGCCTCGGCCACTCCCAAAGATTCGATGATTTTCGGAATGACGTCGCCTCTACGGACGATGCGAACCTTGTCTCCGATCGAGACACCGAGACGTTCCACTTCACCGACGTTGTGCAATGTTGTGTTCTCCACAGTAACGCCACTCACGACCACAGGTGCGACGCGAGCAACTGGGGTTACCGCTCCTGTACGGCCCGTTTGCCAATCGATGTCAAGCAATACGGTAGTCGCTTCTTCGGGTGGGAATTTCCAAGCCAATGCCCATCGAGGATGATGGGCGGTTTGCCCCAGAAGTTCTCTTTTAGCCAAGTTGTCCAATTTGAACACAACTCCATCAATCTCCCAACTTGCATTCGCACGGTTCTGTGTCCATCGTACGGTTTCTGCAAGAAGCGCTTGCGTGGTATCCTCGTCACCTTCACCGGTCACAACCACTTCTTCTGCGGGAGTAATACCCACGGACCGCAACCATACAATGGAATCACTGTCATTCTCAAAATCAAGGGCGTCCGGGCTGTCCGGATGCTTCTCCGCATTGGGTACAAACAGAACATCGTAGGCGTAGAACATCAAGTCTGAGGCGTCACCTTTCCCCGCTTCGATGTTCTTCTGACGCAGGCTACCTGCGGCAAGATTGCGAGGGTTTGGGGCGATGTCTGCGTATTTTCCTCGAAAGACATCGAGATGCATCACCACTTCGCCCCGAATGTGACAATCGCCCTCCCAAGACAAGCGATCTGGAATGTTTGGAATTCGCAAAGCGTTCGATGTCACATCCTCACCTCGTTCACCACTTCCACGGGTGGCGGCACGAACCAAGCGTCCTCGGCGATACTCGAGGCTCAATGCGCTTCCATCCAGTTTGGGTTGAGCGATAAAACGGCGGCCATGAGCCGTGGTTTCGGCAACGAAGTGGGCCACTTCATCGTCTTCAGTCGCCTTGTCCAAACTGCGCATCGGGAATCGATGCTCCACCTTGACCGAGCCGGGTGGAATCGGAGCACCCACTCGACGGAGTTGTGGATGGTTAGGGTCCAACGACTTGAGTTCATCCCACAGGGCATCGAACGCAGCATCACTGATTTCCGGTGAGGCCTCATTGTAGTAGAGATGTGAATGATGAGCGATTTGCTCCGCTAGGGTCTCGATTCGCGCCAAGGTGGCGTCATCTGGACCAAATTCTATCCAACCCACGCCCCCTTCGGGGGCGTGATGGTTAATCAAACATTGGAATAATCAGAAAAATCTGGTGATTTGCCTACATATTCCTCGTAAGGGTTCCATTTCAAAGACTGTTCAATGAGCTTTATCCTTTGACGCAATATTTTGTTCTCTTGCTTCAATCTATTATTCGGATCGGGGGCAAATGGTGGATTGGCAATTATCCGGTTCGCCCCCTTGTTTAGGGACTCAACTAATGCAATTCTGACAGTTTCAGCAAATGATAAATCGGATTGTTTTGACACTTCTTCAGCGAGTCCTTCGGGGATTCGAATAGTAACCTTTCGAGACTTCTGACAACGGCTGCAGATGTAGTGAATATTCTCTGGAATATCTTCTCCACCCATCCGTAAAGGGGTGATATGTTCTGGACTCATGGTTCTTGACTCGGTGTCAACATTGCATATCGCACAGCGTGATTTTTGCTGCTGGAGAATTGGGTGAATAATTTCATCAGACAATTGTGTATTGGGGCTTCTTCGGTTCGCCATGCACCGTTTGAGTGTGCTTCCCATTATAGTGCCATCGCAATACATTGAGATGTCATTATATATGAGTGGTCGTTCCCAAGGTCGCCGCGCAGTCGAACTGTGCGGGTGAAGACGAGGAGTGGGGACATCATGGCCCCGTTCTGAAGACGTCGATTCGAGATGCCAACGCACCCTAGGGGTTGGAAGTGGATGGCCCTTTGGAGGATCCCAGCTGACCTTACATCCCAGGCTGGGCTCTGCTCCGTTTTACAAACGAGCTGGGTGCGTTCGAACGTTATTTTCCTGCCTGAATAGGCAATTACCTGAGAAGGGCGTACTCGTAGGACGCGAAAATAACTACGGAGAAGTGACTATGACACGTACACATCGAGACTGTAATAGATGCGATGGAACCGGTTCTCGCAATGGCGGCACTTGCCGCACTTGCAACGGAACAGGTGAAATTGTCTCCACAAATCGCTCATAGGCGGATTTGTGAAATGAAGGAGGCGCGCAATTTTAGGCAGCGCCCGGGCGAAAACTAGGGGCATATCCTTCCCATAGAAGGCGCCACCCCGCGCATAATGGACCGGTGGCATTTCGAAAGTTCGGCCGGGTCCAGCTTATGCGATTATTCCTCTTCAAGCAATTGTTTCAGCGTATCCCATTCACCAATCAGGATGGTATCGATTCTGAGGGCGGCGGCGGCCAAATCGTCTTCGGACCCACCAAGGGGCAAGGGGGCCAAACGCCACCATCCTTTGCGTTGCAACGTAATGCTTGAGCCACCGGCATATCCGCTCCACCACAAACGATTCCAATCAACAGAAAATCCGTCGACCCAAAGAGCATCTTTGGTAATGGCGTAGCGCTTTGGAAGAATTAACCAACAGCCATGGATCGCGAGTAAAATATCGAAAATAATGACCCAATGCACCGATGTGCCGCTTCGTTCAGCGAGAAACCAAGGGGCGACAATCATCACGACAATGGCGCCCAACATCGTGACGTTTCGAACCAACTCTTGCCCCACCTGACTCTTCCAAGCCATGCCCCCTGTTGGGAATTGACCCAGGTTGGGGATATCCAAATGCGCGCGTCTCAATTTCCATCCGTCAAACAACACAATACAGGCGGTCAGCCCAATGACAATCATGGCGATTTGAGATTGCATTTGAACACCTACTCGTCTCGGCGTATGTCCACATTGTATCGCAAATACGCGAAGGTGGAGAACAGAATCAGCAGACCGAGTGAGAGAACAACAGCGGGGCTGCAAAGCGTTGCAATAAGAGAACGATCATCGCTCTCTGTGAAGGCACCAACACCTGGATCCAAGGGGTCAATGTCTTGGGAATCAGGTACACCGTCCCCATCGTCATCATCATCAGCCACAAGATTAGTCTCGCAATTATTAGCGATAGAATTGGGCAACCCATCGTCATCGGTGTCGTGGTGCGCGCAAGGATCGAATGGGAACAAATCTGCCTCATCACGGAAATTGTCATTGTCATCATCGACATCGAAGACATCTGGACCACAGAAGCGGTTGTTCAGGGCATCCCACCAAGCATTGGGACCAGTGGATGGACAACTTTCGATGTAATCATTGTCCGCATCGGCAGCGTTGACTGTGATGGCGACGGTGGCCGTCCCTTCAGCTCCATGAACATCAATGGCAGTGGCTCGAAGATACCACTCACCCTGCTCAGTATCGGACGTCGTTCCCGATGCAGTATCGCCGATGAGTCGTGTGAAATCCCCACTCTCGAAGACCCATATCCATTCGATGATTTCATCTCCATTCGGATCGGTTGCGGTGGCGGAAAAATTGAGCATCTGTCCAGCATTCATTTCCATGGGTTGTGGAGATTCAATGGTCACCACAGGAGGGGAATTTACCGTCAATTCAATGTTCAGAAGTCGTTGACCGGAGGTGTTGAGTTGAAGTTGTCCCGTCAACGGTAGATACCCGTCAGAATTGGCCAACCATTGCGCTGTCCAGGCGTCGGTCATTCCTGAATCGGTGTGTGCCTCATGGATGAGGGTGAGTTGTGTCGGATCAAGCCATTCGAACTGTTGTTCGCCCAGAGTGAAATCAAATTCTGGAATGGTCATGGAAATTATCGTTCCTTGCGGAGCATTGACCGCCCATGTATGAGCCATGTATAGAATTGCACCGCCGATAATTTCGACCTCTAGATCATCATGATCCACAACGGTAGCAGACCATGGTTTGTCCAAACCATCCATGTGGATGGTCCCGTCCAATTCGCCTCCTTCAACACTGAATGGAATGTTTACCGAAGCAATCGAGTATGGGGCATGCAAATGTGAATTCAAGACCTGAACACCTGCCCCAGCCGCTTCGTCAATGTCACCCGACATCCGCAGTGCTGTTGCGTAATTGTCAATGTCACAATCATCGATGATGGTGCCGCCTGAAGGAGTTCCGTGGACAGTGATTCCATCCCCTGCGCCCTGTCCAGTCAAATCAACTCGAACCAAACGCAATTCGCTTTCTTGAATATACACTCCCGGTGCTCCACTGATGGTGGAATCTGACATTTCGAACTCATCGGCACCTTCGATTCGCAGTGCGGCCTCACCGACTCCGGTTGAAAGATTCATGTTGCTCACGGAGAGAGCGCCATCGACCATTTGGAGGAACAGGACTGCGCCATCGCCGTCGAATCCAGAGCTTTGCCAACCTGAGATCATTCCTTCACTTTGCTGGATCCATGCACCATTGGAACTACCGGAGATAAGGTCGATGTCTTCGATCCAAAGAGAGGCCTCCGTTGCCCACAGTGCATACATATCGCAGTCTCCGATTGTGGTTCCATCCATATTCAGTGTACCCGTGGCTCTGATACAGATGTCCGTCTGTGAAATGCTACCATCAATGATTTCCAAGACACCGTTTGTAGACACTGTCAATGGAGCATCCGAAACGGTCACTGATGCTAGGGAGGCTGACCCTGAAGCACCAACAGTGATGGGACCACCAGAATACAGTGTAGTGGTCATTTGCAATAACCCGTTAGGACCGACAGTGATTCCAGACGAGGCGTATCCACCAATCCAGGCCTCACCCGTTAAGACGGTGCCTTCGATCTCAATACCGATTTCAGGGGCGAGAGAAAGTTCAGTGTCAGCCATGACCTCCAATGTAGTACCTGAACTCACGTACAAATCATGACCTAGATGCCAAGGAGAAAATACCGATTCCAAACGCATTGATTGAGAGAGTGTCTCTTCCTTGATGGTTGAAATCATCACTTCCATTTCGGCATTACTCGTCGGAATCCAAGATTTGTAACGATTGAGATCTGCGTATTGTATGATGACGGTTCGCTGTGAATCGGACACGGTTGCGCCATTCTCATCGACGGTTTTCCATGTGAACCAAGTTTCGGCTTTACCGTTCAAATCCGTAGACTGGAGCCAGCCGTCGACTGCAACATCAGCGTTTTCTGCAGGTTCACCAGCATCCAGTACGGTCACGGAAAGGTAACTTCTCTGCGTCAATGAGGCATCCTCTTCCACAGTAACAGAACCCGATGCTTGACCGCCTGCTAAAATCAACTCACAGTCTTGATTCAGATGCAATGAACCCGCGATTGATGTATTCACCCATGTCCAAGGATCATAGCAAATGAAGGTGACATCGGTATTGACTGTCAGGCCCTTTCCGACACCCTGTAGCGGTACTCCCGCAGTCAAGGTTGCGGTTCCGCCGCTGAAGGTACCATTGTCTCCTTTGAGCAGACCGTTTGATTGAATGTTGAGGTTGGCATCCAGGGGGATGTTGAGTGAGGCATCAATCAGTGTAAGTGTTGCAGTGCTCTCAATCGTGAGGTTGCCATCCAAGACGAACTGTCCTGTTGTCAAACGTGCATCGACACCTGCGGGGATGGTCCAGTCACCGGTTCCTGGGATCACGGCAATTTGCAAGTCACCACCGGGCGGTGCAATCGTAGCACTGGAACCCATGCCGCTTGAGGAATCCTCAGCCTCAACGAGAGAACCTGATGAGAGTAGGGGCAGAGTTGCGAGGCCCGCACTATCGGTCATCTCGAAAAAACCATGTGAGGTTACACTGGCTCCAGCAATGGATTGGCCCACCAAATCAGTCACTGTGATGGTTGATTCAGAGAATGATTGTTCAATGGTGACGGCGAGATCAGGGGCCCCTGTAGAGCCCCACAATAGCGTCCCATCTCCAAATCCATCATGGACACCTGAAGAGGTGTATGAAGGCATATTTCGAATGGTCGCATGCGCATCGTTGGCCAACTGAATCCCATAGGTTCGATGAGCCATGTCTACCGACCACTCCTCGATATGGACTTGACCATCAATGAGGTCGATACCGACATCTGAAGCCGAAGTTTCAACACTTTGGAGCTTGATTAAACCACCATCACAGGTCAAGGCACTTCCACTGTTTCGGCCACCGTCACCGGCATTGACCGATGTTCCAGTGATTGTACATGCTGACTCGCAACGAATACCATCGTTCCAACCAGCCACGATGACATCATCCAACAAGACCTCAGACCAAACGGCACGAAGGCCAAATGATGTGGAGTCTGACATGGAAAACGTACGACTGAATTCTGAATCAGAGATACTCGACTGAACATCTAGCAGTGTCAACCCATTTTCTACACCGACCATGCTGGAGTTTGCCATCTCTAGTCCCCAACCCGATATGGTTCCCGCAGAATGAACTGACAGTTGTGAATCGCTGATGTTGAATTGACCGTTTCCTGCAACATCGAACAGAACCGTACTGCTGGCCAAGGTAATGTTGTCCATCCGAACAATCCCATCGCCTCTAAGTCGAGTAAAGACGCTGGAATCAGAGGGCTGTTGGGCAAACAATGAATCTGTTACAACCAACTCACCTTGGATTTGGGCATCGATACAATTCGCAGTCCCATCGCATTCATACTCAATCGAAGACATGCGGATGTCTTGGACGGTACCGATTAGAATCCTAGACACCGTGATATTTGTGGTATTTCCATTAATCAGTTCAAGACCTGCGACCATCGATGCATCGACCAATGTTTCACCCGTTCCGGTCGCAATGGCCGTAACCGTTGCGGTCACCGAATCGCTCGCACGAATCATTCGAGTGAATCCTGCAGCCTGGATTTCTCCGGAATATGTGGAACCTCCATCCAATACCAGAACATCTGAGTCTAGTTCTGATTCGATCAAATCAATGGTCGCATCGCCACCATTGGCAATGTGGACGACTCCAGCACTGTTCGAAGAGGCGACTCTATCCAAATTGGCGATCCCATCAACACGGAGACAAGTTGTGGTAGCCGATTGACATTCAAATCCTGCCCCCATCATCGAGCCCTTGTTCCATACACCGATCATTGAATCGACAAAGTGTGTAGATTCAATGGTCAAAGACGCTCCAGATTCAACATCAAAACCGCCTCTAGAGTCAGAAATCATTGCATGCAAAACGGATGCAACTGACCCAGAGTCAAGCAAGAAACCTTGCCAGCGAGCTTGGACTGAGTTCTCAGCGAACCAAGAACCCCAGATACTGACTGGAGCTTCGGTGGTTCCATGAATTTGCAGATTGCCTTGGATGGTGATCGTGATGTCTTCGGTCACATTGATGTGTGTACCTGATTCAATCAGGAGAGTTGCTCCTGAAGCGATGACAACGTTCTCATCCAGAGAAAAATTTCCTGACCACGTTTGGTCTGAAGTGTACACCACTCCCTCATGCGTGTGCTCCCGCAGCGCCTCTGGCGCTGCGATTAGTATGGGAATCAGAAAGAGAGCCGCGAGGGCCAGAGAGCTGAACCACTGCTGCCGCATGGAATCGTGATGGTCTGGAAGAGGTTTGAACCCTCCCGTTAGCGGTCAGTGCCCACCGTAGGTGGGCCCGTCCGGATTTGAACCGGAGTCTGACGGCCCCCAGCCGTCAAGTATAGGCCAAGCTAACCTACGGGCCCGGGACATCTGTATTCACAGATGTACGGTATTCACTCCTGTGGTCGAGTCACGCTGAAAGGTGCAACGGAGTCGATGAGTTCGACGTGAGAAACGAACATTCTCCGGCAGCAGTATCGTTTGACACCGAGTTCATCTAGCATTTCTCCGGCGTCTCTTCCCTCTGCAACTCCATTCGCATAGCGCTGCCAAAGGTGTCCGATTACGCTGTTACATGAAAAGCATCTTACTGGAATAATCATTCAAATCACCTCAACGGTAAGACTTCTGCCACTTGGCACGCGCGCCGCGACCCATTTGGTGTTTGGGTTCCTTCCGACGTGGATCGTTCACTAGCAGGCTTCGGTCAAATCGAAGGAACTCGTCTCGGAGCTCTTCGTCAATCCCTTCTGCACCGTCATTGTAGTGGACCAGGCCACGTGCAATTGCGGTACGGATGGCGTCAACCTGGCCCATCTGGCCCCCACCAATCGTGTTGACGTTAATGTCAACACGCTCAAGGCGGTTCATTGCCTCAGCAATGACCAGAGGTTCCATGGCCTTGTTCCGTGCCATTTCAGGTTGTAGAATTTCAATCGGCTCTGAGTTTACACGCACTCGGCCCTTGCCAGCCTTGACGGTGGCACGAGCAATTGCTGTCTTGCGCTTACCAGATGTGTTGACCACTTTGTTCTGGTTCTTCTTTGCCATACTTACTCAGCCTCCCATCGTACTTTGACGCCGAGCTCCTTACTGATTTCGCCCAATCGGACAAATCGCTCAGGTAGCGGACGGTCAATCTTCGTTGAATCTCCCCATTCACAGCCATCGGGCAGGTCTCCAGAAAGGTCTGAAGGGGTGCCGATTTCAACACGCAATGAGCGCAGAGCGTTACGACCGCTGCTGTTCTTCTGGTAGGGTAGCATACCGCGAACGGTGCGCTTGAGGATTTGATCGGGCATACGTGGGAAGAACGGTCCCTTTCGAGGATGGTTCAACTCGTACTTTGCTCGGTAGTCTGACAAGATGGTTGAGCGCTTGCCAGTCACGATTGCCTTCTCCGCGTTGACGATGATGACACGGGTGTCTTCACCGGCCTTCTTGGCCGTAATCAACTGCTTGGCGACGACACTCGCCAATCGGCCGAGGACCTTGTCCTCTGCATTGTATACGAACGTGGTCGCTTCAGCCAAGGATGAACACCCCCTTGCCTGTTGGATTCGCTTTCATCAAATCGTGGATGGTGACGACTTCGCCGCCAGCGGCCTCGATCTTCGCTTTAGCCGAAGAGCTCACACTGTAGGCGGCGACGGTGTGCTTACCCGAGACTTCGCCACTTCCGAGCAACTTGCCAGGCACGAGGATCAGGTCCTCGTCTGCTGCAAATCGACTCAAACGACTTAGGTTCGGTTCAGCCCAATTACTGCGACTTGATTCAAGTCGCAGCGCAACGTCTCGCCACAGCGGAGCACCATTCGACCGTGTTTGTGCCTTCAAATCACCGATTAAGGTGAGAAGGCTTGGGTTGGTCTTCTTGTTGTTCCTTGCCATATGACTCCCTCGACGTGGGTAGCCGCGCGACCAGCCGTTCCGTTATGAACCCCACGGGTGCCCACAAGCCCCCTATGGGGGCTGTGAATCGGCCAAATGCTATGTTCTGGCGGCACTCCCGTCGACCCGATTGAGATGACTGATGACTGGCGGGAATTGATGAATGAAGCGATGAAACTAGAAGGGGAGGATACCATTCAGGCCTTTGCGAAATTCCGTGAATGCATTGATGCGGCCATGGCCACCACTCAATCTTCCTTAGAGGCGAATGCAGCGGTTGGTGTTGCTATGGAATCCGTCTATGGTGCACTTGCTGCCTACGCTCAACAGGTCATGATGGAACTTCGGGCTGAAGACCCCGGTGCGGGTGGAGTAGACCATGCATTCAGAGCCGGACAAGCATATGGGGTATCCTGCGTCCTCAACCATCTATTTGATTCAATGCGTGACCCGAATGCAGATTCACTCGCTACGCTTGATGAGTTTAGTGATCAGATGCATGATGAAATCCTACAAACTTGCAAACAGGTTGACCTTGCAATGATCTTGTTGGATGCCAAGGGCGATTATTGCGATGAGTGAATTGTGATTTGATCGCCCACAGTGACTTCGCCTTCATCAACAACTCGACCGTATACACCGCCTCTCCATTGAGGTTTGAGTGCAAGTTTCAATCCTTGCTGTACAGCATCCATGTTGTGGCAAGGGAATACTTCACCGATGACTTCCACCAATGCACTACCGACTCGAATTTCGCTACCCACCAATTTAGGTAAATCGAGACCGGATACCAATACGTTTGATCGACGCTTTGTCCATTCGATTTCGACTCCAACCTCTTCACAAGCGGTTTGCCATGCTGCTTTGTCAAGGAATGTTACTTGCCGCTTTTTACTTGTACCGTGGTCACCAATCACACCTTGTTTTGGTGACAGTTCTAGTCCATCCTGTAAGTCGACAGTCTGACCTTTCGTTGGGCGGAGGGCGAGTGCAAGAACAGTACCTTGCACTCGCCTCACCTTTGTGTCATTCAGCTCAGAGGCTGAAGTTACTGGCGTTGGGGTCGTCTTCAAGACCTGCTTGCTGGACATTGCCCTCAGAGTCTACGAATTCCCCGGCCTTGGTCAAGTTGCCATGTAGGGCCGCTTCGTGCTCAGCAGTTCGTGCAATCATCGAATCACCCAGTGCCATAGAGATAGACTGTGTGATAGCGCTGAGGGTGCTCATTGCCTGATCGCGCTGTGCGATGCCGATGTTGTGATCCGAATACCTAGCTTCTTCGAAGATCGCCAAGAAGTCATCCAATTGCTCGGCTGGGACCATGTAGAACGCTCTTCGAACAGCCCACTCGAATTCACGGGTGGTCTCGTAGACCTTCTTCATGAATCCATGCTGGCGGAAGAAGCGCACGAGATCCTTGTAACAATTGAAAATCACTTGGATGTACTCATTGCGCGCTTGCAGTGCCAACAGAGAGTCGGTGAGGATACCTCGCAGGATTTCCACACGGCGACGCTCACTGTATCGCTTGTACATGACCGCACCAATGATGGCAGCGAACAAGAAAGCAATGATGATTGGCAGCAAGACCTGCATGTTCCAGGCACTGGCTTGTGCCTCGGGTGTGTCTCCAAGGTTGACGGTTCGACTCCGATTTTCACCGAACTCCTTGAACAAGAGACTGCCCTCGAACATGGCGGTAATTCGCCATCGCCCTTCGAGTGCGGATTCCCCATCATCGGCGCCCGGAACCTCGGTTCCAAGATACGTCCAAGTGAAATTTGCCACACCTTGCTCGTCCGTGAAGACATACCGAATCTCGTAGTTGACCCAGTCGCCTGTACTGTTCTGATAGTCAAAGACAAAGGTCACGACCTCATTTTCCACCGCCAAGTCGAGTCGGTCACGTAGGATGGCCACTGCACCTTCGATTTCATCTCCGGGCAGATATCCATCTGCATTGTGCCATTGGGTCTTGATGACCATATCGACACGGCTTCGGACCAAGACTTCGACATCCATGTAGGACCCGTTCACTACCGCGTTGGTCTCACTGCGACAACCGCCGGGAACTTCCAAATCGGGTTCGTAAGCAACACGGAGTGTGCGGAATCCTTCGAGATTGTTACCACTGGGTTCGATACTCTTGCGACTTGGGTTCTGATCCTTGTCACCACTGTACCATTCCACAGTTCCAAATTCGTCGCCCGTCATCGCCGTAGCAACCGGCCGAGTATTTTGGTCTGGATCAATGTAGATGTTCAGACACTTACCACCCAATGGGTTGCCGTTACTCTGCTCGAGCATGGCATGGACGTGGTAGTGTTCCTTGAGGTACAACACTGGGTAGGAATCGCCATTTTGCGTTTCGTAGCGGTCGACGTCCTGCTTGAGTGGTCCGACTTGTGTAATCAACAATGTTGAGTTACTGAACACAGGGAACAAGCGGGTCACACTGGAGTTCTTGTACCGGTATCGGTCGTTGTTGTCGTACGCATTGTACTCAACAGTGACTCGAGCCTGTCCAGCCATGACGTCCTCAAGTGGACAGGTGACTTCGAACATACCATCCATGTCGGTGGTCGCCGGTTGACAGGAAATGACGCCCTGAGTGCCGCCCTGCATCTCGTATGAGACACGGATGTTACGATTTGTCAGGTTACTGCCCAACTCATCCACAAGCTGACCTGTGACAACCATCGGCTTCTCGATACTCTGTCCAGTGACCGGGTCGATTTCGCTGGTGTAGACAATCTGGTCATCCACATCAAGGGTGGTTCGACCGATGAGTGAGAACCCATCGACGTTGTATTGCATCACACGGCGGTAGTGATCACTGCCTTGGATAGTGACACAAGGATCCCAGGCTCCCTGTAGGGAGAGCTGGTATTCTTGCAACATCTCACAGCCTTCATGCGGTAAATTCTCTTGGAATCTCAAGATGACATTCACCGGACCAAAACCGTCAGGCAAGTATGATGAGGGGTCCTCGCGTAGGATCTGCGCATCCAATAGCAACTGTTCGTAGATGTCGCCTGCATTGGGTTCTAGTTCAAACATCACCTGACGATGTTGGACATTGTCAAAGTCGGTACCTTCGAAAATCACCTGAACAATACCGCCTTCGGCGCCACCGCCATCCAATGCTGCACCGGGGTCTCGAAGAGCCGGTGTGCTGTTGTCATCGGTTACCTTGGCAGAGAATTGCCAAACCTCGCCACTGCTCCGCAGGTTGGGCGTGGTTGAGATCAAATCGACATAGGTCCGACTAACGACCCACATGGGTTGATTGACCAGTGAACCTTGCAGAAGTGGGTTTCCTGGGAATGAGAACTGCAAACTGAAATTGCCCAATTCGTCCGTCGATGTGATGTTCAAATCAATCTTGAAAATTCCATTGGAATCGGTTTCAGAGAAGTTGCTCTCGCCCGTAGCGGACCAAGTCCAATTGACGGGTGCGTTCTTGACCGGTTGCAGCGCATTGTCGACCAAGCGTGCTTCCACGGTGGTGTTCTGGTTGCGATACAATCGTGGCAATGTGTTCAGTTGGAAGTCGGTGGTCCCAATCACAGAGACGTTGTTGTAAGCACCGGTTTCAGCCAACACATTCGTCTGGTTTCCGGTAAAGTAGAATTCAGAGTTGGTGAAATCCACACGAACACCGTAGGTTGAGGCTTGGTACTGACTGTACCATGTCCAGTTGTAATCAAAGCGGGCCTCGCCACCATACATGGTGGGCACACGGGCGAATCCAGTTTCCTGACTGCCTTGGAAGACCCCATTGCTGTCCAAGTCAACTTGGAGAGCCATTGGGTCCTGGATCCATGGAGTACCTGTGCGGTTTGTGACATTTCCAATCACTCGGAATGTCTCACCCGTATTCATCTCAGGTACAATCTCACAGCGCAATTCACTGCTTGGATCACTGGGGTCGATTTGTCCACAAGGTGGTGCATCGAAATCACCGCCGTTTTGCATGGTGATGAACCAGTGCGTCGAGTTGACTCGCAGGAAAGGACGCAGCTTGGCAGACTCACCTTGAAGTGAGGCAGCGCTACCATCCCACAACTCCGCGTATGGTTTGCCCAGTTTGGCTTCCTCATACGTGATGCCTGCGGAACTCAATCCTTGAGCGCTGAACAGGGCCCTCCAGGCACCGTAACTACTGCCTGTGAACTGGGTCGCGTCGTAGTAATAAATTGGGTTATGACCAGCCACAATCAATTCAGCTTCAACGTACATGCGATGCATGCTTCGAATCATGAATGGATCTGTTTCTGCACCGGTCACGTGTGGCCAGGGCCACTCGGAGGCAAGGCTTGGATCGACCCTGCCTGTAAACTCATAGTCGCCCACTGGTAAACTGGTGTTGGCGTAATCATAGCTGCCCACAACATCGTGAGAGAGTGTGAAGTTGTTCCACACAATCTCTTCGTAACCGCCGGGTAGCATACCGGGTCCATTGTCGTAGGTTGAATTCCAACGCACCTGCTTCCAGTTGCCTACAGCGCCGGATTGCTGGACGTAGGTTAGGCTCGCCCAACCTCCTTCGTCAGCGCGGTAACCTTGGCCGAATCCAGTGTAGTTGGTCGGGGTCGTCCGATTGCCGAATGGGCCACCACTGACTGAGAATGTCACCGGTGCATGGACCAATCGCTGGTCGAAGATTCCGCGCTCCCAGTCTGCAGTGTAGTGAGTCTTGAAGTCAAGCCAAAGCGGTTGTTCATCGCTGCGGAAGTATGTCCATGACACGTAGTCAAGTGACAGATTCGCATGGACAGCAATGGGGTACCGATTTGATTCTGAGCCATCGTGGATGAACATCTCAGTGACTTCTGCCCACATTTCGTAGGTGGTATTGTCACCAACATGGATATTCTC
>DAHO01000050.1:10768-15607 GCA_002498455.1 Euryarchaeota archaeon UBA602 | reverse complement strand
TCAATCGTCTCAATCGCCGAGGTTCCATTTTGCACCCAGGCGACGTGAACTTGCACGGGCAGGCTTCCAGCCGGATCCCATGTACCGGTTGAAAGGTTCAGCACGAACACAGTTCCAGAGAAAATCGCCGGGAATTGTGCGTCCAAATACAGTGTATCAGGAACGGAGTAGTTCTGACCGTCATAGACACCAAGTTCAACCTTCGTTGGGAGCTTGTCATCCTCGTCAGGGATGCAATCGTTGTCATGATCCCAATCGCTTGACAGGTTGCCATTGTAGCAAGGATCTGCGTTGTAGCCTTCTTCGAGGATGTCGAAGTTTGCATCTTCACGTGAATCGTTGTCATCGTCTAGATCGACAGCGTCTGGACCGGTGTAGGGATTGTTTGGATGAGCGATTCCCTCGCCGTTTCCAAAGTCGTCGTGATCCCATGGGTTGGTCGAATTTCGTCCAAAGCGAGAAGGCCAGAGCATGATTTCATCCTCATCGTGCATGCCGTCTGCGTCATCGTCTTCATCGATGTCGTCACGTAGACCGTCGTTGTCATGGTCCCATGGAGCAATGAGTGCGTTGACACCTGTGTTCTCAGCTTGGTTGGTCCGGCCATCGCCGTCCCAATCATTGTCTGCCCAGTTGAGAATACCGTCGTTGTCATGATCCCAAGTGGATTGTTCTTCACCCCAGAAACACTGGAGCTCTTGATCGACGTCAGATGTACCATCGTTGTCGTCGTCCCAGTCCTCGCCATCGGGGACGCCGTCATTGTCATTGTCGACATCATAGAACTCCGGGAACAGAAGCCCTTGGCCCTGAACTCCTTGATCCCAAACAGATTGGAAGAATCCATCTCCATCGGGATCTGAATCTGTACCGTCATCGTCGTTGTCCTGACAATTGAATCCTGTGAAGAAGTTGCCCGGGGGCAATGTATTGGCATCGTCATCCCAATCGCTATCAGAATCGACTTCGAGATAATCCCAGATACCGTCGTTGTCATCGTCAACGTCGTACAAATCGAACAAGCCATCCAGATCATCGTCTAAGTCGGCGGTATCATTGAATTGACAAGTTGGAGCATACTTGTTTCCTTGGCCGTCAACGACAACCACGTTTCCACAATCATCGTCGGGGTCTGTATCGTCGGGATACAAATCTGCTAGGTTCTCATCAGGGAAGTCGTTGCCATTGATGTCAGCATTCCAATTCCATAGGCCCAAGGTGAGGCCGATCCAGGTTAGGAACAGGTCACGGTTGTGGGCCACTTCGGAGTAGTTGAATGCCGACACGGGTGCACCGTTGAATGGAATGTGGTAACACGATGTTGAGGTGCAACCGAAGTTCGATGTCGATGAGGAAGGCGGTGTGAATGTACCCTGAGTAAAGTTCGGGTCCGGTCGGATTGAGAACGGTACACTGAGTTGCCCGTTGTTGAATCCAGATTCCAGTGGGAGGCGGTAAAGAGCCGCATACTCATATCCACAGGTGTATCCACTTTGGCGTGTCCAACCGCACTCGTTGCTGTTGGTGAAAGTACCGCCCATCTTGAAGTCGTTGATGTCCAATTGGCCATCATTTCCTTCGTCCTGATCCCACCAATCCGGCATTCCATCGCCGTCTTGATCGGTATCCAAGCCGTTTTGCAAACTGTCACCGTCAGCATCGATATCCACATCGTTGCCACCGTTCCAAGGAGACCATCGAGCCAATAGGAACCAGTAGAATTCAGGGACGTTGCCACTGGTGGGAGGGTTTGTGGTGCCATCAAAGCCGTTGTAGTCAAGGACGAAGCCCTGTTCTACCGTGAACGGATTCATGAGGAATGACATGTTCCAGTGCTCACTGAGCCCATCGGTGTATTCCTGAGCATCATTGCTTCCATCGATGGCATCGCCGTCGCCGAGCGGGTAATAGGTCTGATAGAATTGGTCGTTGATGTCAGTATCTACAACACCACAGTTGCCGTCGTCAGGGTCATACAAATCGTTGATTCCGTCGTTATCATCATCCCAGTCAACATTGTTTTCCAAACCGTCACCATCAACGTCTGAATCGACGTCGTTGGGTCCATCGTCACGGTACTTGCTACCGTTGATTTGGTGAATGTCATCATCATTATCGAAGTCACAGTCTGGGTCGATGTCCAACCAGTCGACGATACCGTCGTTGTCGTCATCAATGTCATCCCAGTTGCTTACACCGTCGCCGTCCCAATCGTTGAATCCGGCGTATGAGGCGCGCTGTGTGTCACAACGAGGGTCTGGATTTACGGTCAGACAATTCCAACTGTTGACTACCGAAGTTGGAGTTGTAGGGTATCGATCAACTTCGTTTTCCTCACCGTCGTTGTCGATATCCCAAGCAAGGTCGGATACGTTCCAGCTCGGCTGTCCCAACGGGTTGTCAGGGTTTGAGGTGCCGCCCATGTCTGGGTCGAACCAATCCCACTTGCCGTTGTAGTTCTGATCAATTGCTCTCCAGCGATCATCATCTAGATCACGGTCGTAATCAATCTCACAATCGATGACACCATCAGAGTCACCGTCTGCACCGGGGACTTCGTAAGGAGCCGTGTTGGTACCCGTGAAATCGTTGAGACCGTCGTTGTTGTAGTCGAGGTTTGTGCAGGTATCCAAGATACCGTCATTGTCGTCATCGGGGTCCGACATGTCAAGCAGACCATCGTTATCATCGTCCGTGTCGGCACTGTCTGGCGTACCGTCGTTGTCATTGTCAGGATCTAGGAAATTGGGGATTCCATCACCATCAAGGTCGCCGTCGACAATCGTCGTGAATGTTTCATTACCAGGATGATACAGCGATTCCATCTCTACAAAGTTCACCTGTCCACTGTAGGATGCGTAGTCATTGTACTCCCAAGTAGTGTAGGTGTACGCAGTTTGCGTATTGTTGCTAGCATCGTAGGGGTGGGCATCAAGTCGGTCGACGACACCATCGTTGTCATCATCGGAATCCATGTAATCCTGCATGCCATCACCATCGAAATCGCAAGGCCAAGTGAATTGATCAATTCGGCCGTCGTTGTCATCGTCCTCGTCGTATGAGCCGGGGCCGGATCCATCGAAGTCCTCGTCAGGAACACCATCATTGTCGTGATCCCAGGGATTTTGGTCGACCAAGTATCCAATGGGGATGACTGCGCCGGTCCATGGGTGAATTGTCCCGGGCAGTACGTAGCGGTCTGTGGATACATTCAGTGGGTCGGCTCCCTGAGACATATCGAGGGGTCCTTCGAGGATACCGTCGTTGTCGTCGTCCCAATCCAATTCATCGGTGATACCATCGTTGTCGTGGTCAAGAGGGCCTGTTCCATAGCAACCGTCGAATCTCTCAATCAAATCGTAGATTCCGTCGTTGTCATCGTCAAGATCGTTTAGATCGTCGATGCCATCGTTGTCGTGGTCGTCACCGATTCGCTCTTCGAGATGCAGTGTCCAACCGGAAGCACGCAAATCCAGCAAGGATAGGTCGTGTACTTTGCCGTACATGACGCCGAGGTCGTTGTACTGAACATCATACAGAGCCGGGTGGTTCCACGATGTGGGTTGAGTGTGGTATACCTCTCTGTCTCTGAACGGCTGGTCGTCTTGATCTGCGGTTTGTACCGCTGTGCGTTGAACGGAGTCGCCCCAGATTTCCTGAGCATCTTCGTCAGCATCAATTTGCAATGCGGCGAGTGTGGTTGATAGAATCATCAAAGCCACCATCATCAATGACCAAGATGTCTTCTTCCACGCGCCAATTTTCCCGAGATATGTATCGAGTTCTGTCATGTTATCCCCCAAGTGAAGCACCTTGGCACTCACGCCGAATATATCAACGACTCGGCGAAAACGTGCATTTGCGTATCACGATACCCTATGGGTATCAATTCCAAGAAATTGAAGAAAAAGGAAGTTGGCGGCCCCCCGCGCCCAACGGACGCGGGGGTGCCTGTCACCACGAGTCAATCCGACTGTGGGTCCTGCTTGACAGAATCCACTAATCCGATTACTGCTCGAGTTCGTCGAGGATACCATCACCGTCGTCATCGTCGTCGGTGTAGTCCTCAATTCCGTCGTTGTCGTGATCGAATTGACCAGTGTCATCGTTGCCATCGTTGGACTCAAACCAGTCGGTGAGGCCGTCATTGTCGTCATCGGTGTCGATGACATCAGTGATGCCGTCATTGTCGTGGTCGTATCGCCAATCACCGTTGGCACCATCGAGCTCATCTACGTCCAAGATGTTGTCATTGTCGTCGTCGGTGTCGACGCCGTCATCGAGTCCATCGTTGTCGTGGTCACGAGCTGCAGACGAACCGTTCTCGTAGAGATCGTCGTCGTTGTCAATGCCATCGTTGTCGATGTCCAGGTCCATGTTGTCAGCGAGTCCATCGTTGTCGTGGTCGTAAATGTTGGTGTTTGGATCGCCGTCATTGACTTCCTCTCGGTCGTCTATGCCGTCGCCATCATCATCATTGTCTTCCGCATCATCAATGCCATCGTTGTCATGATCCTCTGGTGAGCTGTCGACGTCATCGGGGATGCCGTCGTTGTCGTCGTCGGTGTCGACGTCATCGGGGATGCCGTCGCCATCGTTGTCGTTGTCACCATTCTGTTCCTGGTTGTCAAGTTGTTGTCCCTGTTGCTGGTCGGATTGTTGACCTTGCTGACCTTGCTGACCGTTTTGGGTCTGGCCTTGCTGCTGCTGGTTCTGACCGTTCTGGTTTTCACCGTTCTGATCTTGCTGCTGACCGCTATCTTGCTGGCCACCTTGCTCACCACCTTGCTGCTGCTGACCTTGACCATTGTCTTGCTGCTGGCCTTGCTGGCCTTGCTG
>DAHO01000050.1:10144-10410 GCA_002498455.1 Euryarchaeota archaeon UBA602 | reverse complement strand
CCTTGCTGACCTTGCTGGCCTTGCTGGCCGGACTGCTGACCTTGCTGGGAACCTTGTCCCTGCTGACCTTGCTGTCCTTGCTGGCCCTGCTGACCTTGCTGGCCTTGCTGGCCTTGCTGGCCCTGCTGACCTTGCTGGCCCTGACCTTGGCCCTGACCTTGGCCCTGACCTTGGCCTTGACCTTGGCCCTGACCTTGGCCTTGACCTTGGCCTTGACCTTGGCCTTGACCTTGGCCTTGACCCTGGCCTTGACCTTGGCCTTGACC
>DAHO01000050.1:0-9777 GCA_002498455.1 Euryarchaeota archaeon UBA602 | reverse complement strand
TGACCTTGGCCTTGACCTTGGCCCTGACCTTGGCCTTGACCTTGTCCCTGACCTTGGCCTTGACCTTGTCCCTGACCCTGGCCTTGGCCTTCGCCTTGGCCTTGGTCCTCGGATTCGCCGCCACCTTGGGTGCCGCCGTTTCCGGAACCAGTTTCAGCGTCTTGATAGTCTGGATCGTAGGCATCGGGGATTCCGTCGCCGTCAGAGTCAGAGTACTCGCCGTCATTGGGGTCGTTCGGGAATGGGTCACTACCATCAGGTCGACCGTCGCCGTCTGTGTCCGCGCTGTTAGGGTTGGTACCCTGCGCGTATTCTTGGGCTGCGCTCAGACCGTCATTGTCGGCATCGCTGTTAGCGTCGCCACCGTTGTTTGGGTTGAGTCCATTTCGAACTTCCCATCCGTCGGGTAGGCCATCGCCATCGCTGTCTGCCTTGGTCATATCCGTTCCTGCGGATTGCTCCTCTGCGTTGGTGAGACCATCACCGTCCCAATCGGCGCCGCCGTCAGACGGGTCGAGAGGGTCAGTACCGTCACCACTGACAACGGACGATGCCGTCATCATAACGAGGAACAATGCCACTAGCATGCTCAGGTTCTTTCGGTTGTTCATTTTCTTTTCACTTCCTTTTGTTTTGTAAACCATTTCAGAGAACCCACCGTTCTCTCTTTCCAGGAATGGACAGAATCTGACCTGTTCTCTGGGAGATTTTACCTTGGACGTGGCTATCGCTGGGGCTATCGCGTTTGGGCAACTGGAAATACGGTGCGTTTCGACGCAAAATGGGCTTTTTTCGCCCCCCATATTTCTTTTCAGTTGCTTGTTTTTGCCTCCAATTGCAGCCAATTCTGTCACGGTTCATTCATAGGGAACCCGGTGTTCCCTCTAACACGTCGCTTGAATTGGCCCTATATCAAGGATATGACTGAGTGCCTCAATCAACCCAAGGGTGTCTAAGGCGTGAGTTGTCTCAATTGAGCCTTGAATCTTGCAGTTCTCAAGAAAAAGAGTAAGGGGACGGTCAAGGTGGATAACAATAGTGTGATCAAAATCAAGTTACTCCAGAGTTCAAGACCTTGGAAGAACAAACCCCAAACAATCCATCCGGCAGTTACCCAGAAGAACGGGCCGTATCGACGAGCGAAAAGGGACATTCGTGCCTTCGCGATTCGGTCGTCATAGTAACCCGGAACTTCCTCAGCAGGAAGGTATCCTTCATCCACTGCGCAACGGACACAGACCAAGTATCGAGGACCGTTTCCATCAATGAATTGGTCGTTTGGATACTGACCTTTGCACAATCGACAAGTGGCCATACCCTTCTCGAGTTGGGGGCATATCTTGAACGCTTCGCAGTTCTACTGAGAAAGGAAGTCGGCCAATATCGAAACGCCGCCAACCGAACCGGCTGATTCAGGATGATACTGCACTCCCCATATGGGCCATTTCGGATGTTGAATCGCCATGATCAATCTGTTTGTGGCAGAATCTGTGGCTGTAATCGTGAGAATTTCGTTGGTCGCTGTCAATGCCAAGCTGTGATATCGCGTCATGATTTGCAATGATTCTTCACTCTGAATACCGTCTGGAACTCCATGAACTGCACCATACTCAGAGGGAGACAGTGTCCATCCGGCAGCAAGTCCCAATGCTTGGTGACCAAGGCAAATACCCAACAGAGGGACCGTTTCTTCTCGTAGTGCTGATTTAGCGAATTGCATCGTAATTGGAGATTGTTCAGGTCGGCCTGGCCCCGGACCTAGAACGATATGGGTCGGTTTCAAATCGACAATGAGTTGCTCGGATTTGGTTGAATTTAATCGACCCGGAACGATGACTACTTGGGCTCCAAGGGTAGAAAATGCATGGATAATGTTCCAAGAAAAAGAATCGAGATTATCGACAAACAATACACGAGGAGAGGTTGGCTTGGGCAAACAAAGGCCCGGTTGCCAGCGAATAGGGTCGGCCACAAACGGCTTGGTGGGTGGAACCAAATCTGTACACTGACTCTCAATCAAACGCTGAATTGAGTGGGTCACAGGTGGGATTGGGTGAATGCTCACCGAGTTTGAACCCCGTGGAGAATGGGTGGTTTGGGAAGCGGGGCAATGGTCCCATGCAGCCTTGCAAATTGCTTGTGCTTTCCATTTGGCTTCCTCAACCTCATTAAATGGATCTGAACCGATGACGAGACCCCCTCCAGCTTGAACTGTCGCGTGCCACGAATCATCCCGTTGATGGGCTTCCAATGTTCGGATGAGAATGTTCCACTGTGATTGATGGGTTCGAGGGTCAATGTGACCAATTGAGCCCGTCCATGCACGTCTTGGCTTCTGCTCAAGTGCATCGATGGCGGCAATGGTTGCAGTTTTTGGACAACCGGTAATACTACCACCAGGAAAGATTGACTGCAAAGCATCAAACCCGTCCATTTCATCACATAGTTCACCTGAGATTTCACTGACCATGTGTTGAACATTTGGATAGGATTCAATTCGCCATCGCTTCCACTGGATGCTCCCGGATTTGCAAATACGTCCGAGGTCGTTTCGCTCCAAATCGACCAACATGAGGTGCTCGGAAATTTCTTTGCGACTGCCGACCAATTCTCCTCGAAGATTGGCGTCGTGTTCATCATCATCACCGCGAGGGCGGGTACCTTTGATTGGACGAGTGGAAACGGTTTTGCCTTCTTGTTTCAACAATAACTCAGGACTACTGCTGGCAATGGCGACCTGTAAATCGGGGGCGTGAAGCCAGGCGGACAAAGGAGCAGGATTGTCTCGATTAAGTCGCTGAAAAACATCCCACGGGTCATCGATTTCCTCCGACCATGTGCGTCCATAATTCAGTTGGTACAGTACTCCCTCTCGAATGGCTGATTGGGTCTTGCGAACCTTCTCAGCATGCTCTGCATCACTCTCTGTTTGAGGAATTCGATGGAGTGGATTGGGTGGTTGAACACGAGAAGGAATCCCATTCTCAATTTGTTGACAGACTTCAACTGCCCAAGGATCATCTTCAATCAAAGAGCTGATTTCAATCGTAGAGTCTTCACGGTTGTGGGCGATCCATCTGTCAGCGCGATACAAAATCATCAGAACAGTATCAGGTTCAGGCGTATGTTGCAAACGTAAGGGCTCAGTATATTGGACCAAGTCATAGGTGAGAAGACCTGCCAATCCGCCGGGCTGAAATGAATTCCCAGTGGCCTCAGGGAGATAGGCAGTTAGGCCACGCAGTGCACTTGCAAGATCGGTGCCCTGCACACGATTCTGAGGTACCCACCCATTTTCCCAAGTCTCAATTTCTATTGTCATTGGAGACGGTTTTACTTGCAGGGCAATGGCTCCGGTGAGTGGGGAACTTGGACGTAGTGGTGTTGAATCATGGGTTTGCCTGACAATGAATCGCATGGTCGTTGGGCCCATCATCAAGCTGCGCTTGGAGAGATCGCTGATTGGGCCGCCGGAATGAAGCAATAGTTCATCTGGTGCGCCAAAATCTGAAGAAAAAAGTCCACTTTCCCTGAGGTGACTCTGCAAGTCAAGCGAGAAGTCGGGTCTCGTCTGAACTGCCAAGTCTGTTCTCATTGTTTTCCCCCCAGCGGAGTCCAAGCCTCTGCGAGTCCCTGAACAAAGGCAGCCTGGCACGTGTTGAAGAGGGGACCGGGAGAACCGGTACCCACCGCTTGGCCATCAATCTCGCTTAACCAAGCAACACCTACCCCGGTTCCAACAACGATGACTTCCGTAGCCCTTCCGAGTAGATTTTCGGTCAGACGTGCGGTTCGCAACGGAATCCCAGCGGTTTCAATTGCTGATTTCAATACGCGAACCGTAACGGATTCTACGCCACCACCCTCTGGGGCAGGTGCAAATGCAACGCCGTCGACATCGAGCAAAATGGGTGTACAGCGATCACCATCTACAACCACTCCATCATGGACCAATAGACCAATGTCTGCACCCTTGTCGATAGATTGTTTGCGTGCTTCGTGATAATCGTCCCATTCTCCGTGTTTCGTTCCTTGAACCTGTTCTGAGAAACGTGGAGCTGCTTGGGATGCTGCGGTTAATGGCGATGGACCGTAATGGCTGTGGCGCAGTGTGACCGAAATGACTCCATTCTGTCCCAATTGAATTCTGCAAAGGTTGCCTACCCCTTGGATTGGAGAAGCGTGGAGCTGTTGAATGAAATCATCCGGCCATGCAATGCCCAATCGCTCGGCATGGTTTTGTAGACGAGTGAGATGTTCAGGCAACCATGCCACGTGGCCTTCTTGCCAACGCAATGTCGTGAATACCGACGAGTCTTCACCCATGTGCCTCACCCCCGGATGGGTTACTGCGCTTCAAATAACACCTAAGGCTCACAGAAGGTCATCGAGGTTGAATGGATCATCCGATTTCGTGTTCATTGGCGCATCGAGTAGGTCTCCGGCTAAGGATTCCAAATCATCCATGGGCACGTTATTTTGAGGAGCTGGTGCAGGCATGCTCGTAGTTCGAATGGAGTCGGCTGCAGGCATCAGTGTCTCACCAAAGTCGACCTCGGGTGCCATTGGTGTAGCGTAAGAATCGTCGCTCCAATCCTCATTCTGTAATTCCCAATTGGGTGTAGCGTAATCGAGTGGATTGTAGTCGGATTTTCGCATGCGCCCGATAATTACCATTGAAAGTAAGAGGATCATTGCAGTGAGCAGCGCAATCAGTGCGACTTCCATGGCGCTGAGATTGTCCCACCACTCACCTGATCCTTCCTCATCAATCTCAACTTCCGTATTGTCATTGCCTGGTGTCCAATCTTCAACCACAACCGGAACCACTCCGAATCGGGTAACCTCACCGTCATAGGCGACCACTGACACATACCATGTACCGTTGACATCGAACGCAGCGGGATTGTTTCTATCTTCTGTGGGTAAAGGCATTGGCGATACCGTTGTACGGGTCCCCTGAACCATATCAAATTCGTAAAATGCCAGACGTACATCTTCGTAGAATTCGGGGTTCAAGTGGACGATGTAACCAACCACTTTTGGATCATTTGATTGGGTCCATTCTACTGTGATTTCATCGCGGTCTTCATTCCAACTTGCGCTGATCCCTGATATTTCAGGAAGGTGCAACCCCGGATCTGTTTGACTATCATCAATTGGAGTAGCTGTTGCGACATTGAGTTCTGAAGTCCATGCGTTTCCTGAACTGTCTATAGGAACGACTGCAACCCAAATCATGGTTCCTGGCTGGATATTCTGACCGTTGGATAAACGTGTCAATACAATGTCTTGGATTGAACCTTCAGAGACATCTGCTTGGCGTCCACCACCTGGCCGACCATCAGAATTTGGTCCACCAGGTTGGTCTGGAGCGGAGCCGTCTCGCTCTACAATCATGGCCGGGGTTCGCGAACCTACATCAGTGAATGGAATCGTATCCGCATAGATTTCGTATTGATCCAAGTCACTGGCATCACTTTCGTCAAACGAGACCAACAACGCATCTCCTGAATCGTTTGGTCGGTCCACTACTAGAGGTGCTGCCAATCGATCTGGCGCGATGACATCTCCTGAATTGTCAATGGGCGTCACGAGAACCATGTGATTGTTTAGATTGGTCAGGAATGCATTGCCCTTCACGTCGTGGATCGTGACTGTGACCCAAATTGGTTGGTTGGGGATGATATCAGATGCAGTAGATTCCTCCAATGAATTGCCACCGTAAAGGGCAGATTCGAGTACGATATTCATCGGACCATTCCAAGACTGGCGCTGTTGATTAATGACCAACAACCCACATGAGGCTGGGTTTTCTTCACACTCCATCCACTTGAATGCGACATTGTCGAGTGGGTGTTCGCTGGCCCACACCACATAGAAATCGAAATCGTTGACGGTACTTGGTGCCCATTGAACGTCGACGGCCGTTCCATCATCACCTGAATGATCCCAAGCCTGCAAATCCGCTACGCGTGCGGGCGGGTCAACACCAATTGTATTCTGGACACTGAAAGCCTCGACCCATGTGACATTCCAATGATCAGCATTGCCCCAATTATCAGAAGCAACAACAGTAATCCAGTAAGGTACCAAATCGGTCAACGGTTCGCCTGCAATTTCGTCCATAATCACCTCAATGGTGAACAGTTCAGAATTTCGGTTTTGACAAGGGACAACAACTCGCGCAATCCCCGCATCATCTGCCCAAGCAGGGGGTGTATCGGAGACAACTGGTGTCGCATAGATGGTGTACCAAGAACAATCTTCCTCTAAATTGGCAGTCCAACTGACATTGATGCGTCCTCCTTCATCGTCGGGTGTATCCCATGCGTCGATATCCTCGATTGGCAATGGGGCAGTGCCATCATCGATACCGCCAGTTGGTACGATTGGTCCAATGATGGTCGCATTTTCGGGGTCATGCTGACCACTCTCATCGACACACGTGAAGGCAACCCAGAATGGATGGCCAGCACCGTTAGGTGGACTGATTGTCGTGTTGTTTCCGGCGTCATGGGCCAACTCAAAGCTTCGTGGAAGGCCCATTGGATTACCATTGATGGGCTGGTGCGAAGGCCAGAATCGTGTGACGCTTGCATCGAGTTCGGTGCAAGGTGCCCATTCAATGAACAGATCTCCATCTTGACCGCCCTCGTCATAGGGGACGGGGCCTCCGGAAGCCCAAGCCGGTGGCGCAGGGACTTCATTCGTGGGCGTTGCGGGACCGATCGGTTGGCTTGGTTCACCAATGCTACCGTCGGGATATTCAATGACAATTACGGCCCAGTAAGGTGTACCATCGACCAACGGCTGCCCGTTGTATGAATTGAGTTCGGCTGTCACACGTTGCCAATCTGGCAATCTTGCATCCCATGTTTGAGTCTGGAGTTCGGCGGCGGTTGGAGGCGTTGTCCAATTGCTATCAGCACGCAGATAGATTCGGTACGCCGAGAATGAATGATCCTGTGTGACCGTCCATTGAGCTGTCAAAATCCCTCCGCCGTCATTTGGTCGATCGAACAAGTCGACCATCTCTGAAGGCGATTCACTGCGAACCCAATCATAGGTTAAGCGTACTTCGATTGAACCGTTGCTTGGACTTTGCAATTGCAAGTGCAAACTGCGACCCGCGGTTGTGAGAACACTGTTCAGGATGGCATTCTGAACGATACTTTCGAGATTGGAATCCAATCCAGCGAGGTCCCAAGTTCCGGTGTAATTCAGACGTGTACTGGAGACCCAAGTCGCAGCCCCGGCAACGGGACTAGAGAGCGTGAGCATATCTTGAGTCATCGGAATATTTCCAGGCCCAGAGGTTCCAAACATCGGTAGCACGACTGGATTGGTAGCATTCACCAAAACGATGGAGTTTCCAGGTCGAGCTTGGGCCGTGACGTCAAAGCTGTCGCCGCCAAAGTTGACCATCAATGGTTCAGCACGGAGAATGCTATCTCGGTCCTTTTGCACGAATGCTGGCGCTGGACCCCAAATATGTAGACCGTCGCTACCAACAACGTATGCACCACTTTGTGTGATGACTGTGCTCTCCAAATTGGCGTAAGTTACCAATCGGATAGAGGGATGTAGGGAACTGGAGGGGTCGATTCTGTCAACGCCGAAGTTGGAAAGTGCAAGCAAGGTTTGTCCGTCACTCGACATTTGTCTAACCGGCCAATCAGCAAAGGCTGAGCTGGGTGCACCTTGTTCCATTTCGCTATTGCTTCCATTCCAGTGCATCATAGGGCCTTCGTCTGTCGCGATGTGAACGCCCCACCAATCGCTAGTCAGTGCAGTTACGGTATTGCTCGGTAACACGTCGATGAGAGTTGTATCCTGAATCGAATAACCAAGACCTGGTTGTGTGGATTGAGTCTGTGGATTGACTTCACTAAATCCGGGTCTTGTTGGACCTTCTCCATTGTGGCTGACAAACATTGTTACTTGTCCCGTAGATGGATCTGTGATCTTGGCAATACCATCGACTGAATCGCCGACCAGACCTTGACTTCTACCATACATTTGTCCGAGTCCAACTCCGGGTTCGTACGACATTAATCCCGAAGGTGTACCGATGATGAGTATTCCATTTTCAGAATCGAGCTCCTCGATGAATGGAGAAGGTAGGCCATCTGCTGTTGTCATTGGGTCTTCCCAATCATCTGCAGTGAGGTTCCAAATTCCAATTCCAGCAAGCGTACCAATGTAGACCAAGTCGCCAATTTTTTCGAAGTCTCGAACAAAGTTGCTAGGCAGTCCTGCTGCAATCTTTCCTGCGCCCCACTGACCTGTAGCAGTGTCGTATCTTTGGACACCAGCCGCTGTACCAGGCGTTCCCATGAGGCCAACGACCAAGTCGTTACCATACCAAGCCAAACCGTCCATTTGACCATGCAGTGGGAAGCCTGTGGGTGTGAATGCGCCTGTTGTCAGATTGATTTCCCACAACCCCAATCCGGCTGTAGAGACCCACAAAATATCGCCATCTAACGTCATTTCATTGACCAATTCAGCATTGAGATTCCATGCTCGGCTCCATTCAATGCTACCATTGGCTTGGTACTCTCCTTCAAGAATTGCAGAACCGTATGTGGAGAAGTAATCGTCAATCGGAGCCGCCCAAATGTGAGTTGAATTGCCTGTGAACTCCGCAATCCTACCTGTTGACATGATGGCGAGATTGTCCCAAGCACCCGGGAAAATTCCGTTTGAATCAAGGTTGTCCACGCGGTTGTATCCACTGGATCCACCTGCACGACCAATGGCAAACTCGTAGGCTTGGCCACCTGGAACAGGGACAATACTGGTCGCTTCGTCACCTTGTGAGAAGGGAATAATCCGAGTTACAGCGGGACCAGTTGTCGCAATTTGAGTAATGCCTCCTCCGTCATAATGGCCAACCAACAACCCTGCCCCATAGTGATACATGGCGCCCGGGAAGACTGGTTCACTCACCGTGTTATCGTCTTCATCCAATTCAGCCAAGAATCGGAGGTTGACATAATCATAGCGAGCGATTGAGCCATCGTCTTCTTCGAATCCGATGTATACGATGTCGTAAGCTTCGTCACAAGTGATGGCTACCGGATTATTGTGTGGTAGCCCATTTTGTCCTTGGTTCCAATCGGATAACCAGTTCCCAGAATTGAGATCGTAGCGTGCAACGCCGCCTTGAGAGCCCCACTGGGCCCATCGGTTCAATGCGACGTGGACGATGTCATCACAAATCCCGAAATCTGCTCCATACCCTTCTGGAATCTGTCCACTACCAACATCGTGAACGGTCCACTGGCCTGAAGTTCCGTTCAACTGCAAAAGCTTCGAATTACGATTCCAGCCACTGGTTGACATGGTTGAAACCCAAAGATCGTCCCCAATGACTTCCATTGAGTATACTGCGTCTTCAACATTGTTGGGGAGGCCGCTGTTTTCAGTCCATTCAGACAGCCAAGTATTGCTGGAGTAGTTGTATCGAGCCACGCCATCTTCAGTACCAAACAGTACGGTGCCGTCCCAAGTAACAATACCACGGATGGGGCCTTCAATGAGAGAATTATCCCATGAGCGAACTAGGTTACCGTTCATGTCGACTTGGTGAAGTGGAGTGTCGCCGTAAGCGGCATAGAGGTGGCAATTGGTTGGCGTAGGATCACAATCACCTGCGAATCGAGCATTGACTCGTTCAACCTGTCCACTTGCTTCTATCGAATCCAACCAGCTGCTACTGCTGTGGTTCCAGCGGACCATGTATCCGCCCTCCCACCATGTTTGAGTATC
>DAHO01000035.1:12932-22004 GCA_002498455.1 Euryarchaeota archaeon UBA602 | reverse complement strand
ACTGGATGATTCCCAGAACGAGACATAAGTGAATTCATCACCATTACTACCGCTTAGCGAGTGAAGGTTCGATGAGGCGGTAATGCAGGGTCCACACCAATATGCACCCATGTATTCAGCGAATACTGAATGGCCGGGGCTTGTGGCGTATTGGGGTTCAACTAGAGTCAGAGTCTCTGGTGATTCATTCTGATTTTCTTGGTTATCGACTAGACCACTCAGTGACATCAAAATCATGATGGTTGTCAAAAACAGTGCGTTAACAAAGCGCGTGCTCATACCTCCTCCTAAAGGAGGAGCGTTATTAATTGACTGGTGAGGTGATTTTTCTCGCTCCATGGCGAAATCGAGGATCAGCGTTTCCACTGCAACCATAGCGATTGGTTCAATACCGACCGATATACCGAACAACTGAGGCGATAGTGTGGAAGATGGCGACTATCGAAGTGCGCTTCCGGACCCCGACGAGGGCGAAACGCAGGAATGGCGAGATTCGATCATTTCTGTCGAGGAAAATTTTGGCCCCGAGCGCGCCCGTCAATTGCTGCAAGAAACGGTCATTGCTGCAAATGAAATTGGTGTTCCTGTCGGTGAGTTAACACAAACTGCTTACGTCAATAGTATTCATCCAGATGATCAACCACAGTATCCCGGGAATTTGCAAATGGAGCAGCGAATCCAAGATGTGATTCGATGGAATGCAATGATGATGGTCACGCGTGGGAACAAATATTTCGAGGGCATTGGTGGACACATTTCGACCTATGCGAGTACATCCCACCTATGGGAAGTTGGTCTGAATCATTTCTTCCGAGGAAAGGATGGATTGGGCAATGGAGACCATGTCTACTGGCAAGGTCATGCAAGTCCTGGCCTCTATGCACGGGCTTGGATGGAAGGGCGAATGGATGAGCAACGGATGGAGCATTTCAGACAAGAAGCGTTCAGCGTGGGCCTGTCGTCATATCCCCATCCCCGTTTGATGCCCGATTACTGGGAATACCCCTCAGTGAGTATGGGCTTAGGTGCAATGACTGCGATTCGTCAAGCCAGATTCAATCGCTATCTTCACAATCGTGGATTGGTAGATACCTCTGAGAGCACCACTTGGTACTTCATGGGAGATGGAGAATCGGATGAGCCTGAATCTCTTTCCGAATTGACCCTCGCGTCGCGCGAAAATTTAGACAACATCGTCATGGTTGTCAACTGCAATTTGCAGCGATTGGATGGACCCGTACGTGGGAACAGCAAAATTGTCCAAGAATTGGCTGCAAGATTTACCGGTGCTGGATGGAATGTAATCAAGTGTTTGTGGGGCTCAAAGTGGGATGCATTGTTTGCCAAAGATCGTCATGGACTTTTGGCCGCACGCCTTGAAGCATTGGCTGACGGCGATGAACAACGCATCATGACGGATGCAGGATCAGTAATTCGTTCTGAATTGTTCAATTCGCCAGAATTAGCCGAATTGGTCGCTGATCTCTCAGATGAGGACTTGGAAGATTTAGCAAGCAATGTTGGTGGACATGATCCGGTCAAAATATTCGCCGCATATACCGCTGCTCGTGCACACAAGGGTAGACCCACTGTCATCCTTGCTCGAACCATCAAGGGTTGGGGACTTGGACCCTCGTTTGCCGGTCGAAATTCAACGCATGGCAAAAAGAAAGCCGACCAACCTGTCTTGCAGTACATGCGTGATGAATTGGGGCTAACGTTTACCGACACACAATTGGAGAAACTCCCTTATTTGCAACCAGCAAACTATCCTGAAGAAGTTGAATATCTTCTTGATAGACGTGAGAAATTAGGTGGATTTGTCCCCGAACGCAGAACCTCGCCTGTGGATTTGGAACTTCCTAAGGCAGAGGCCTATACTGAGTTTGATGATGGCACCAAAGGCAATCTCGAAGTGAGTACGACAATGGTCTTTGTTCGCCTGATGCGGAGTCTCATGAAAGCAGATGAATTTGGTGAGCGAGTTGTCCCAATTGTACCGGATGAGGCCCGAACTTTCGGTATGGATCCATTGTTCAGTGAGTTTGGAATTTACGCTCCCGAGGGGCAACTGTACAAGCCTGTGGACCATGCGGTATTGATGAAGTACAAAGAAAGTCAATCCGGGCAAATCCTTGAAGAAGGAATCAATGAAGCTGGAGCCATGTCCACATTCATCGCAAGTGGTACATCGTATTCGACCCAACTTTCTCCAACCATTCCTTTCTACATCTATTACTCAATGTTCGGATTCCAACGGGTTGCCGATCTCATCTGGTCAGCAGCCGACAGTCGGGCGAGAGGGTTCCTGATTGGAGCGACTGCTGGACGAACCACACTCAATGGTGAAGGGCTTCAACATCAAGATGGTCACTCTCATTTGATGGCGATGACAAACCCTGCAGTTCGTGCATGGGATCCTGCATATGCTTACGAATTGGCGACCATCATCAAGCATGGAATTGAGGAAATGTGCGGGGAAGAGAAAGACGTCATCCATTACATCACCGTGTACAATGAAAATCATCCAATGCCATCCAAGCCCGAGGGAGTTGACGAAGGTATTCTTCGAGGACTCTATCAAATTGAATCGAACAAAGACGCTAAGATTCGATTGTTGGGTTCGGGTCCAATCATGCTCCAAGTTCATCGAGCAGTTGAACTACTTGCGAACTGGAATGTAAATTGTGAAATTTGGTCGGTGACATCCTATGGAGAACTCCGGCGTGAGGCCGCAGATGCCACCAGATGGAATCGATTGCACCCTGGTGAAGACCGGAAGTCGTCATGGGTTGCTGACCATTTGGACGACAGTGTAGGTACCACGGTTGCTGTCAGTGACAATATGATGGCTGTACCAGAAATGATTCGGCAATGGGTTGGAGGAGATTACGTGGTCTTGGGCACGGATGGATTTGGTCGGTCTGATACCCGAGAAGCATTGAGACGCTTCTTCGAAATTGATGCTGAGCATGTCGCTCTTGCCGCTCTGTCTTCTCTTGTCGAACGTGGTGAAATTTCAGCAGAAATTTACAACCAAGCAGTCGAAACTTTCGGCGTCTCATTTGAGCGAGATGACATTACTTCGATTTAGAGAGAGGTGGCTTCCACTTCCCTGAGTTGCGCCTGTGATCCAAGATATGCCAGTACAAAGCGGTCACATTGGTTGACTCAGGGTCGTTTGAAATCTGTGTTGAATGGCGCTTCCAAGCACGACTTGCAAGAAGCGCAAATGGGTATATTCGAAGCGCTGGACCGCAGGCTGGACCTAAGATTGTCGTCAACCAAGGTCGCTCGATGATTCCAGATTGCTCCATGGATTGGATGACGCGATTCCAATGCCCACGCATTTTGCGAACCACCCACCTTGAGGGGTTGACCGATGAATCCAGACGGAAACCTGCTGCGGCCAACGGTGCAGACATCCAAGGGGCTACATAGCCCCCAGGTGCCCTAAACCATGGCCGCCATGAGTCTCCTGCAAACGCTGAAATTCGATCTCGAGCCGCGACAAGCATTTCGGAAAACTCTTCGATATTCTCTGGCCATGCTGACCAACATCGATGCCCCCAACCATGGCACGCAAACAAGACGTTGGGCTTCTGCAACAATACTTGCAATCGCTTTGTTAATTCTGGACAATCAAGTTGTTCTGCAATCAAAAATATCGTGACGGAGGGGCCGCCATCAACCCACTGGATGAAAGAATCCGTAGCTTCGAGTAACTGCTGACTGGCCTGATATCCCTCGGTTTTCCAAGTGGGCATTGGAATCGATGAACGGTTTGGATGTCCGCGATTTGATGGCAAATGAATCAAATCGTCTGAATCGACGCTCAACCACGCACTCATTCTGACCCCTCCAAAGGCAGTCGAGGAATCAACCAACAAATGTGGGCAACAAACCGGCCCGAAATTTCCACCTCGACCTTGTCCTCCATTCGGTGTCCATTCCAACGACGAATGACGGATTCGGCTGTTTGTACACCGGCGATATTTTCGGGGTTGACATGCATCTCAATTGACGTCAAGCCCCCACGACCAATCCAGTTGAGGACTGCGTCGATCGACCGACTGGCGATTCCTTGTCGCTGCATCGGTGGTACAATCCAGTAACCGAGATTCCAATGACCGAGCGTCAAATTGGGTGTATAATCAAGGGCAATCAAACCTGCAAATTGTTCCTGAAAGAATATTGCCCAATGATATGACAAACCTCCTGCCCCGTAGTGACCGACATCACGCAGATATTCGAGCACTTGATTGGGTAAAGGTTCCTGAATCTCTAACCATGGCATGGCTTGGAAAACTTCAGCGCCACTGAGTTCAATGGCCTTGAGAATGTCTGTTTGGTAAACTGGCATCGCTGCTGTTAATCGCAAATCGTCATCGCAATGGATGTCGGCAATTGGTCGCACATTACACCCATTTGCCGGCGTCGTTTATGCCTTAGGAAAGCAGATGTTGTACCGCTTTTGCGACATCGGGAGAGTCTGGATGCTGCATTCGAGCGGACTCAATCATACGTCGCATGACATCATCTTGACCGTATTTCTTCAGAAGAACACCGATGTGGAAAATCAAATCGATTCGGCTACCCAAATGTGGTCCAAGTGAGACCAATGCACGTTTAGAGTCCTCAATATTGCCTGCCTTTGCCGATTCCATGGCATCTCGAAGCATCTTTCGAATCGCTGAATCATCCCATTCATCAGTCTGAGGCCAAGGCCAAATTCCGGTGGCCTGAGGAGCGGAGGCTGGGATCGCAGGGACTGTAGGAATCTCAGGCACGTTAGGAATGGCGGGAACTTCTGGAATCGTCGGCACTGCGGGTACAGACGGAGCAACGGGTGCTTCAGGAACGGCCGGTACAATCTTTGGCTGCGACACAGGTTGTGGCTCAGGTACAGGCACCGGTGGGGTGACGGGTGTAACGGAGGTCAATGAGGGGGCTGTACTCGGCATCGACTCCTGAACATCCGATTCGTCGGGAATAGAAGAGGCTGAAGCTACGGGCTCAATGTCAGCACTTTCTGTCATTTCGACAAGTTTGACCACTGGTGTGCTGTACTCCTCTTCGGTGTACTCCAAATCAGGTCCATCGCCGGTGTCAAATTTAGTCACGTTTTTGGGCGCATCGGCTGCTGTCAATACGTAATCGTCTTCACCTTCAGTTGAAGGTTCATCCTTGACTCGAGCCGTTTGTTGTGGGGCATCGAACTGATGTTCCATGGAAATCGATTGATCCACTTCAACCATGCCATCTTTATCGTATGGCGAGACCTCCACAGTCATGTCATCCATTGAGAACGAGTGGCTGGTCCAATCGACCAGAGGGGCATCTTCATCCAACTGATCATCTTCTTCGAGGAGCGCATCGAACAAACCCCCACTTTCTTCGTCGGTCACTTCGGACACAGTTTGGCGGTGGGCTGCGACAGTAAATTCGTAGTAACAGCGAGTGCATGAGGGAGCATCTTCTTCATTGACCAGTTGGCACAACGGGCAAACTTGCCCGTCTTCCTGTTTCTTCTTTCGGAAGCCGAACAGTGTCCCACCCAGTCCAGTGGCGTTCTCAATTCAGGTTTAACTTTCGCGACTCCACGGTTGGAGATTGTGTCATTCGAAATTTGGCCCTTAGGGGCCAACGGAGGGTGAAAGGGTCCAAATGCGGTCCCGTATCAGGTTAACACATGGCCGACAAGAAGGGCAAGGTTCGTCGTATGAAACGCGGGCCACCTGCCGGCTCCCATGTCGCCGAAGGAGATGGAGGAGAAAGCGATGGCTTGGCTTTTCCACGTTCCCAAGACCACTTTGATCGATACACGAAATTGATTCGTTTAGAATTGGAAGACGAAATGGAATCGGTCGAAGAGCGGCTCCGAAAATGGAGTCGAAGTCGTTTGGTTGAGAATGGAGTCACCTTGTTTGATTTAGAAGGGCGAAACGATGGATGGTTATTTGGTGAAAGAGTCGTCAAATTATTCACTCGAGGTGAGGCCTTGCCTCAACACCGTTTTCGGCAAGGAGACATGGTAACTTTGTCAAGAAAAAATCCTCTCAAAGAAAGTGTCATTGAAGGGACTGTTTTGTCCCGTTCAAGGAAATTTATCCGTATCGTCGTGAACGAACAACCGACAAAAGTACGGCAGGATACTTGGAGACTCGATCGGGGGGCCAATCGAGTCGCACATGATCGAATGGCTGCCGCTTTGGAGGCGCTGTTTTCAGAGGAAAGTTCGACTCCTTTGAGAGAATTGATTTATGGCCAGATTCGAGACATGGATAGTAGTGCATCTCGTCCTGCGAATCTAGGTGGGATTCAGAAACGATTGATGGCCCAATCCGAACACACTGGTGAATTGAATTCCAGCCAATCTGAGGCATTTTCCAAGGCCATGGAATCACGACTTTCACTTATTCAGGGTCCACCAGGGACTGGAAAAACACACACTGCTGTCCGTATTCTTGCAGCTTGGGCTCGTAATGGTGCGGGACCCATTCTCGCCGTTGCGGATTCAAATGTCGCGGTTGACAACCTCTTGGAAGGATTGTTGCAACTGGGGGTGAAAGCCATTCGTTTGGGACAACCCGTGAAGGTGCGTGAATCACTTCGAGAATCAACAATGGCTGCACAGATGGAAGAACATCACTTGCGGGAAGATGTCGATACCCTGATTGGACTCAATGAAGATGCAATACGTCGATTGCCGTCACTCAAGGGCAAGGAGAAAGGTCTCGCACATCGTGATATAAAACGAGGTTGGAAAGAGGTTCGTCGAATTGAAAACCAAATGCGAGATGATATTCTTGAACATGCCCAGGTCATTTGCGCTACATGTGTGGGAGCAGGTGATTTGCTACTTGAATCTCGTCGATTCCCTCTCGTTTTGTTGGATGAAGCAACTCAAGCTACAGAGCCTGCATCGTTGATTCCACTCACAAAAGGTGCTAGACATGTGGTACTGGTTGGCGATCATCAGCAATTGCCTCCGACGGTTATCTCACGACGAGCCGAAGAAGGGGGGTTGGCACAGTCATTGTTTGAACGACTCAATTTGCTTGGTGCACCAACCACAATGCTGACGACTCAGTACAGAATGCACCCGGTCATACGTGAATGGCCAAGTGAACGATTCTATCATGGTAAATTGGAGGATGGAGTTTCTGCTGCTGAACGTGTTGCTCCTGCCGGTTTTGTTTGGCCGGATTGGGACGCACCGGTGGCATTTGTTCCCGTAGAGGGTGTAGAAGATACCAGTCCGGACGGAGCTTCAAAGCAAAATATGGATGAGGCCGCCTTGGCAATTCGTGTGGTCGATATGTTGCTGTCCGGAGCCGATATTTTTCCTTCCGATATTGGTGTTGTAACGCCTTACAGTGGACAAGTTCGATTGCTAAACGATCTGTTTGAGAACGCAGGTGGAAGAGAGGAAGGTGAGCGATATCATGGTCTTGAAATCAAGACTGTTGATGGCTATCAAGGTCGAGAAAAAGAGGTGATTGTCTTATCCGCAGTTCGAGCAAACGATGCTGGGGAAATTGGATTCTTGAAAGACCGAAGGCGATTGAATGTCGCGATTACTAGAGCACGTCGAGGTTTAATCGTGCTTGGCAATCCCAGAACATTACGTCATGATTCAAACTGGTCATCATGGTGTGATTGGGCAGCAGAGCGTGGGCTCGAAGCGTATCATGTTCTCCATATGTAAGATAAGGGTAAGACTTGCCGCACAAAATGAGGGGACTAGATGGAGCACGATAGCCCAATTTCGGTTTACGGAAAAGGGCCTACCTTGGCGAAAATGGCTGTACAAGAGCAAGGGGGGCATTGGCCGGTTCCCGAGGGGACGGTTCTCGCACCCTTGTGGAAGCGCATATCCGCATATGTTCTTGATTCCGCAGTTGTAATGGGGGTGCTGGTCATTGCCACGGGTTCATGGGTTGCATACGCTTGGAATTTTAGTGCTATTTTGAGTTCAGAGTGGTATTTTGTTGTCATCAATTGGTTGTTGATTATTCAGATGAATTATCTGTATCACAAATATACGGTCAGCAGTATTGGGCGCTCATTGGGACAGCGCTGGTTCGGTTTAGCGGTGGTTCGAGAAGACGGTGAACCTCTGCATAGAAGTGATTGTGGCCGACGTGCGATCTCAAAATTGCGCTATTTGATTCCCGTTGTCAACTTGTACTTCCTCTACAAAGATGGGCAATTTATTCGCAAACGACATACCCATCAATCCAGCATTGATTTGGCTTGTGCAAGTATCGTAGTTGTCGCCAATTCTCTGCCTCCAGCAAAGCGAAGTCATCTGCGCTGATTAGAGCGGTATTCAAGTATCGGCATCTTGTCGAAGAATCATGGCGCAGCAATCGGCCTCTGTAAATGGTGTGAGAATCGCACTGTGGTCGATCGTTGAAGAAATTGATGAAGATGATGAAGATGTTTTGGAAGTCACCATTGAAATTCAAAATGAATCTGCACAAGATTTGTGGGATCTTAATGGGAATATCCGCGATATGGATGGTACGACTGCACTCGCCCGATCCAAACCCGCTAGAGTCGAAGCCAGTACGGGAGATTGGCTATCATTTTGGGTCCCAACAGATACCGCAGCATGGTTGTTCAAACTCACCTACAATACCGATTCCGGTTCAAGCAACTTGGAATTGGGCCCGTTCACCAATGACTTACGAATCGAAGATAAACCAAAACCCAACAGATCAAAACAAACCAAAGTCTCAACATCGATTGTAATGGAATCAAGTGGTGGTGATCCTTTGGCTGCCGCCTTCGGCGCTGCCATGGATGGATTCGGTGAATTGGAAGTAGAGGAAACGACTCTCACCGCCGATGTTGCTTCGGATGATCCCATGCAAGCTGCATTTGCGGGTGGCTTGTTAGAATCACAGCAAGTGACACCCGTCGCTCCTGCAAGTCCACCTTCGATTGCATCCCCGCCATCCGAACCTGTTGTCGCACCAAGTGCACCCCCTGCGACCCCACCCGCAGCCCTGCCTGCAAGTGTATTTTCCGCACCCCCGGCCGCGCCTCCTACAGGGCCTCCAA
>DAHO01000035.1:10891-12535 GCA_002498455.1 Euryarchaeota archaeon UBA602 | reverse complement strand
TCCAACCGGGCCTCCAACCGGGCCCCCTTCAGGACCACCCGGTGCACCACCTGGGCCACCACCAAAATCTGCGGGACCTCCCGGACCCCCGCCAAGTTGAGATGGTCGCATGATGGGAGATGAACTGCATCTTCGACAGCGAAGATATCGAGCACATTGGCGCGCCTATGCAATCATCAAGCGAATGCGTTGGGTGACATTGGTACTGGGGCCTTTCCCGATTATTTGGGACAGTATCATCGCCCCAGCCTTAGCTCAGTTTGGACTTCCGGATATTGTCACAATGGAAGATTTAGCACAAGCCATCGTTTTTCGATCAGGTTGGATTTCGCAAGAGACATTTGAAACATACTGGCCTCATCTAAACAATGTCTGTACATTGCTATTCCTCGTCTTTGTCTTCTGGACCATTCGCAAAAAGCGGGCGGCTAAAGATGCGGCTCAAGATGTTGTGGCATTGGAACAGCGCATGGCAATAGGAGGCCTTGGTGGTGTCGAGTGAAGATTACTTATTGGAAATGTGCAGTGGGCGGGCCGCATGGACAGTTGTTCCAGATAAAGTGAACGAAATTGATTTACAGGCGGTTTCCGCAATCATCGAAAACGAAGGTTGGAGCTGTACTTTGAGAAATCGATTGTGTTATACATTTGCGGGTGAAGATGTCAATATCACTCTTTATCCAAGCGGGAAGTTGCTCATCAAGACGGACAATCGAGAGATTGCATCTCAGATTGCACAGCATCACGTGCAAGTTTGGCTCTCGGAGTACTGAAGAGTGGAACGCCATCCGGTTGCATGGTTGAGGTGATGTTACCTGACATGGCCATCGAACGTGCTCTCGAGGGACATCCTATCGTCTATCCAACAACCACTCTTCCCGCATTGGGTTGTTTGCCCGAATCTGAGGCGTTGGATCGACTATTTGAATTGAAGAAACGGTCTGGAACGAAAGTGGTTTCGTTGGGCGTATGCGATATTCATCAGGCGTCTACACTGGTACATATTCCAGATGTTGCAACCGAAATTTTGAGAGATTTCCCTGAAGGATCATTGACTCTGATTCTGCCAGCCGTCGAAACCTTGGATGAGCGGTTGGGTGGAGATTGGGTGGCTGTACGTGTCCTCGCGGACGCGCGCGCGAGAGAATTGGTTTCTCGAACCGGTCCCCTCACAGCAACCAGTGCCAACATTAGTGGTGAAGATCCCGTGACCGACTGTGAGCAAGCGGCAACCATTCTCCAACTACCAAGTCAGGACTTCATTCCGGGTCAATGTGTGGGTGGAGCACCGAGTACATTGATTAGATGGAACAACTCCGGTGACGCGTCGCAAGACTCGGACTGGACCGTCATCAGAGAAGGAAAGGTTAGCGCAGGAGAGATTCACGAATGGTCGATGCAGAGGACATGAAGCATTGGCGTGATGCTGGCCATGTTGCTCGACGTACTCTTGAAGCGATGAAGGATGAAATCAAGGCTGGAGCCAAATGGCATGATGTCATTGAGGCTGCGGAGCGGTACATTCACAGGCATGGTGGGAAACCCGCATTTCCGTGTACAATCTCGGTGAATGATATTGCAGCGCATTACACGACTGATCATTTGTTTACTCCTCCTGAAGGTTGGGAAGATGAAATGATCTTC
>DAHO01000035.1:0-10500 GCA_002498455.1 Euryarchaeota archaeon UBA602 | reverse complement strand
GACAATGCGATGACCATCGAAGTCGGAAACGGAGGGAATCATACGGACCAAATTCGTGCTGCGAAAGAAGCTCGCGATGCGTCCATTGAGCAGATGCACCCTGGAACTCCTTGGTACAAAGTCGGTGCTGCGGCTGAGCAGGTGGCGATTGATGCGGGATTTGAGCCCATACGAAATCTGTGCGGGCACCAACTCGAATTGTACAATTTGCATGCGGGGACCTCAGTTCCATCTTACGCTTGTGGACCCGACAACCCTGGATTCAAGGGGACCATCCCATCCGGGGGAATTTTTGCGGTTGAACCATTCAACACGACGGGGAGTTCGGGAATGGTAGAGAATATTCCCCCTCGACATTCGTCGAATATTTACAGAGTCACGGGAGATGTAGCCATCAAGAAAGCGGTTGCCAAGAAGAAATTGAAGCCCCTAGGTGCTCGCTTAGCTCATTACATTGAGGAAAGATATGTCACGCTACCTTTCGCTGAGCGATGGGCTTTCCCCTTGATGGAAAAGCCCTTTCCGCAAGAGAATGAAGAGAGCCGAATTCGAAAGTGGAATGCATTGATCAAGAAACTGATCAGTATTCGATTCTTGGAAACCTACCACGCGCTTCGCTGTGCGGACGGTGGAATGATTGGACAATACGAGCACACCGTCTGGATTACAGACGGTGGAGCGGAAGTTCTGACCATCGAATAACCGGCGTAAATTATCCATTTCGTGGGAAAATTGTGATTTGGTAATGATTATACGATTACGCATCTACCCTGACTATGAACAGGGTCGATTGGTACTCGTCGAGTGCATCCCATCCCCTCTACGCTGCGTCTCTCGCCCCTGTTCACCTAATCGGACTTGGCCGGTAGGCTGAGTTCTGAAAATTAATATCTCAATTTTGGTAGATAAAATTGAGTTTTGTACCTGTTATTTTGATGTTAGGAAATTGTTTCACAAATTGTTTGTACTAGTATTCAATGTCTCGCAGTATAGCGGTTGAATCCTGATTTCCGCGATTCGGGACGGTGGGAACCTTAATACCGATGAGGGGTATAGGGGGACCATCCCCGATGGGATAATGGAGGACATTGAAATGAAGAATGAGATGAAGAACGAGCAGGCAGTCAGCCCTGTTATCGCAACCATCCTAATGGTAGCGATCACTGTGGTTTTGGCTGGTGTTCTGTACGTCTGGGCAAACAGCCTAGCTGCAGATCAGCCCGAGAGCGGTACACGCAACAGCTACACCGCAACAGACGCAACAGCAAGCGTTTCTGCAGCAGATGATGACACACTAATGCGCATCACCTGGCAGCACGCTGAGGACGACCTAAACTGGGCGTTCGTTGTAATGAAGTTGACCGTTGGTGACAACACCTTCGACTGCTCCACTGGCGCAGATGAAGAGTGCAGTATCGCACAAGACGGTGGCGACGACGCACTTTGGGAGACAGGAGAATTCCTAACCCTCTCAGAGAACGGTAACGACATCGCATCCGGTACAGAAGAGATCGGCATGTACGTCACATACCGTGGCACTGCAGTCGCTGGTACCAGCTCTGTACAAGTTGCTTGAAACCAAGTAACCGTCTGAGAAGTTAACCACCAGGATAACACACTTGTCCCCCGAGGGCGCTTCGGTGCCCTCGGGGGGCTTTTTTTTGTTTCAACGCGAGCCACGATTTGTTTGGCTCGCTTCCCAACGATGTAGACTTTGTCCAAATTGAAGCATCATCATTCCTTGGACCAAGCGAATATTCTGAGATAGGAATGCCACTGCTGAGGTACAGAAGGGAACGCGTAATCCTGTGAAACCAATACCTAGACTGGCGAGAATGACTGCATCAATCAAGAGCATCAGTCGATCCAACAACATGGGCTCTCCCCCAAACCAACCGATGAGCAAAACTGTACTGGCATGGGCGATTCCTGCCAAAATACCGAGAACAACAAACCACGGTGAGATGGTGTGCTGATAGCCATTCAATCCGAGGATGGTTCCCCATCGTCCATTTCTGAACCACTGTGATCGATGCCTCCAGAAATGACGGGCTAAGCCCTGCCCCCGACGCACCGTTCTATGATGAGATTCCTTGGGATCGGTAATCGGTGCCTCTGAGAAACGAATCGATTCATCTGAAATCGCACGAAGGCCTTGATTGCGAATGAGCACGGCCAATTGAGAATCGTCTGCATTGGAAGTGGCGACAATTTCTTCGATGGCATCAACACGATAAGCTGCGATAGAGCCTTCGAAAATCGGTGTAGAGTCTGCCCTAGATTCTCCCGTTCGAAACCATCGGTACCAACCGCGATAGGCTGAGTCTTCGGTTTGTTCACTCAGTGTTCCACAAACTGCCCCGATTGAGGGGTCTTTCATCCAGCGACCCACTCGACGTAAGGCTCCATCTTCCAATGCGGCCTCTGCGTCCGTCATGACAAAGACATCATCTGAATCCTTGAGTTCCTGGATCACTCGATTAATCGCTGACGATTTGCCCAGACGTGCTGGCATTTGAATGACTTCAAGTCCTTGTTTGGTTCTTTGATTCCAATCTGTTGCAATCGAAACAGTATCATCCGTGGAGGCTGAATCGATTATCACCAATCTACGCTTTGTTGATGGATAACGCTGAGCAATTAGATTGTCTAATTTCGACTCGATGACATTGGCCTCGTTCCACGTAGGAATAACAATGCAGAGAAAGGGAAGGTCATCATCCTTGCAAGCCTCTGGAGTGGGAGAGGGATATCTCATCCATCGACGATTCAACAACCAATGAACCGCCAGAGGGAGGACCACTGCAAACGTCGCACTCGACTGAATTGCAAGGAAAAAGAGGCGTTCAATCATCGGCTTCTCCAGAATGGCCCCAGAACGCCACAACGATAAGCACACCGTCCCGAACAGGGGGTGACGAGGCCTTCATTGGAGTGATGTGGTCTCAGCCGAACGAGGAGGGGTAAGATGCGGACTGTACTTCATGTGGGACCCTCGCAATCCCGGGGAGGGATGGGGGCAGTCATCCAACTCCTCGTCGCAAATCCACCTGATGGATGGACGGCTGAAGAATTGACAAGTCACTCGGATGGAGGGGGTATCGAGGTACTCAAAGCATGGTGGCGGGTTCGCAAGGCGCTCAAACTACGATTGGAAAGCGGAGGCATCGATATTGTTCATGTCCATACAGCCACGCGATGGTCGTGGAGACGAAAAGTCGGGTTAGTCAAAATCGCTCAACGATTCAATATCCCCGTGGTTCTTTCAATTCACTCCGGTGACTTTGATCGTCATTGCAAGGAGCGAGGACCAGAGGTCCACCGCATTTGCTCATCAGTGCATGCTGTTGTTTTGACTCCACAATGGCAGGAGAAGCTATCGCCTTGGTTGGGCGATTGCAGTGTGATACCCAATCCTGTTCCTGACGTCTCCCTTTCATCAAATCGTGAGCGCAATATCTTCCTGTTGATGGGACGTTCGAATCCGATGAAAGGTCAAGACATTGCAATCGAGGCCACCCGAATTCTAAGAGCAAAGGGTCACGATGTAACATTGCATCTGGCTGGAGTTGAGTTTTCAGAACCAGGTATTGTGGGTCACGGATGGGTGACTGGTGAGGCAAAGGAGCACTTGATGTCCACCTGTGGGACACTGCTCTCTCCTTCAACATGGGAGGGTTTGTCCATGTCAGTAATTGAATCCATGGCACGGGGGATGCCCGTGTTGACTTCACCTGCAAGTGAAGGGGTGTTTGAAAAATCTGGAATGGTTGTTGAGTTGAATGCGTTGGCATTTTCTGAAGCCATGCTGACAGTGATGGAGGAAAAGACATGGCAAAGATTGGCCGATGCGGGTCCAATCGAGGCTGAGCCGTATCGCCTTGCCAATGTGATTCCTCGTTGGGGTGAAGTGTACGAGGAGGTGATTCAGTGAATCTCCTGTGGATTACACATCGACGTCGAAATGAATTATCATCAAAATCTCGAAGCGGCATTTCAAATGCGCTCACAACTCGTGGTTGGAAAATTCAGTTCATGAGTCCAGATGGTGATTTTCGAGTTGAGCGGTCAGCGAAAATTGGACGAGGACACCGTAGTTTCACTCGCAGCGTTTCATCGAACCTTTCGAATATGGCGCTTGATTTGTTCAATGTGGCCATTGTCGAATGGACCGCTGTCGAAGGATCGGTGGTGGCCTTGAAGGAAGCTGGTGTACCTTGGGTCATCATGGATCGCAGTCCCCCCGTAAGTGTAGGAATTATCGGATGGATTCAAAGAAAACAGTACAAACGAGCATGGGATATCGCTCGTAAAAACAGTGCAGGTCGTGCCATAAAAAGCGCATACATGGCTGCTTCACAGGATTGGGAATTGTCTAGCGCAATCGTCCCAGCAGGTGTCGATTGTTCAGCATTTCAGACTGCTTCCATGAACGAGGATGCTCTCATTGTTTACCATGGATCTCTGGATCGCTCTCGAGAACTACATCGATTGACTTCGATGGGATTGAACCTGCTACTCTTTGGAGAGGGCAATGATTTCCAACGGTTGTCAAGATTGACAAGAGTGGAATCTTCTGGAGATGTGGAAGCTCGTTTGGCCAGAGCGGATATCGGTGTCTTGCATTTGCCAAACCGTGATGTGTGGCGGCATGCATCTCCTCTCAAAGTGGCTGAGTTTGCAGCCGCTGGGTTACCGGTGGTGGCTTCCGAAGTAAGTGGTTTGGAACCTTTTCGCGATGCTGAATGGTTGACATTGATTCCTCTTGGCGATGATGAAGCCTGCAAAGTCGCCCTTGTCGCTTTGTGTGATTTATCACGTGAAGAGCGATTGAGGTTGGGTGCATTGGCTCAAGAAGATGCCAAGAATCACATGAGTTGGGAGCATTGCACTGCATCTCTACACGAGATGCTAATCGAGGTGAAGCGTTGACACGACGGGTTCGACTTGAACGTGACACTGTGTGGCTATCGGCCGCAGATATGGCGGCGCTGTTGGTTGGACTCGCAGTTCATGTTGTCTTGACACGGGCGTTCACTGAGGGCGATTATGGTCGTTGGGTTCTTCTTCTAGACTTGTTCTATGTGACAGCAACCATTGTCGATCTTGGATTGCCCACCCTCATTGGTCGCGATGGTGAACGATTGGGTTCGGCAGCACATGATTTGGTGCACCGTTGCATTCGAATCCAAATTCGCTTTGCTCTACCGATGATTGTCATCGGTGGATTGCTTGGATGGTGGTGGGTGGGGGATTCAACCGTCTGGTTGGTCGCATCGATTATTCTTGCACTATCAGCCTGTGTCCAGGTTCTGACCTATGCCCATCGGGCAGCCTTGCGGGCATTGGGTGAATCAAGGCAAGAAGCATGGGTTCGCTTTGTCGACCGTGGCGCGACAGCGATTGGAATTGTATTCGCAGCTGCTCAGTTTGGTGCGCACCCAATTGCCTTGGCCATGGCCACATTTTTGGGGCCGTTGGGGGCGATGTTTGTCGCCATTCGATTGGGTGAGAAGCGGTTATCCAATATTGAGTTCGGTGAAAAGTTAGAGACATCAACTGCGGATGGGCGGGCTTTGGTCCACCTCGGGTTGCCTTTCTTGTTGGCCGCGATTGCACTGGTCGCCAATGTCCGTGTCGAGAAGTTGATGCTCGGTACTTTGTCTACGACCACCTCCGTTGAAATCTTTCAAATTGCATGGCTTGCATTCATTGCCGGTTATGCTCCAATTCTGTCAATTCGAGCAGTCATGCTGTCTTGGTTTGGTGAAGTCCGCAACCAACGTGTCAAGATGTGGCATCGTGCTAAACGTGCAGCGATCTTGATTGCTGTGCTCTCTGTTCCCGGATTCTTCGTCGGAGGATGGATGGGAATGGAAGCATTGGCGATTGTTTTTCCCGATTACTATGAGCAATCTGTGATTGTATTTTCATGGCTGTTGTTCGCATGGGTTCTTTCCCTATTGGCAAGTGTTCCCCTGGCCCTGGTCCAAGTCAGTGAGCGACCGTTACGATATGCCGCTCTTCTTTGGTCCGGTATTTTTGCGGATTTGGTCGCTTGTTGGATCTTAATCCCGGATTCTGTATTCCCAGCTGAAAGTGCTGCCATTGCCGCAATCATCGGTGCGGCAGTGGTTCTAGTGACTGCATCGGCAGAAGCGTGGCGCCTTTATTCAACTCCGACTTCATCGACCGAGGTCGAACCATAAATGGTCACGGAAGCAATGGCTGCTAGTACCAAGAACATACCAAACAATTGGTTGGTGGAGTGACCGTCCTGATTGAGAAGCAAGAATCCCCACAATAGTGTCAATACGGGTTGAAGTAAAATCGCAAACGAGGTATGTGCTGCGGGCAATCTTGGCAATGCATAGGCGACAGCCAACCATCCACCAACTTGCGAAAGGACTGCAAGAAGAATCAGCCATCCATGACCGGGCCAAGTTAGTTGGAAATCAATGGGTTCGACCGATAATGAGCTTAGAGGTAGAATTCCAAGAATGAGCATGCCCAATGCTGCACCAGCAGTTGCATCAAATTGAACGGAAGAGACGGGGGCCAATCCCCTGTTGCAAGCACGGAAAGTGATCAAAAATGCGGAATAGAATATCGCGGTACAGATTCCGAACAATACGCCCTTCATTGGGTCCTCCCCGTAGGGGTCTGCATCAGCAATGCCGGAGATTAACACCAGCCCCAGCATGACCACAGGGAGTGAAAACAAGATGGCAGGATTGGGCCGTTCACCGAATAGCTTCCAGGAAACCAAAGTCACCAAGATGACCTGTGAATTCCCAATGAGGGTTGCGATGCCGATGCCGATGAAGTTCATCGAAATATGATATGAAATCATATCGGGTGCGAGAATCAAACCCGCACCAAATGCCATCCATCGTGCTTGGGAAGAACGGGTGTCTGACTTGCGAATTCGATAAGCAAGAAGTCCTAAAATCGGCAACGCGTAAAGCATACGAAAGAATGCACCTGTCGAAGGATTCGTGTTTGAATAGACATAGAAAACAGGAGAGAACGATATCACGGCTGCTCCTACCAACGCGATGAACATCGCGCGACGGTCTACACCGACCGTCATCGCCCCCACCTATTCTGAGTCGCCTTCCGCGAGCATCTCTACGAGTTCGCCAGATTCATACATCTCAAGGGCAATATCGGAGCCTCCGATGAGTTCACCATGAACGTAGACCTGAGGCATGGTCGGGAAATCAGCCCATTCGCACACATTTGGGATGGCACGGGGGTCACTGAGAACGTTGATACTCACAAACGGCTCATTCAGTGCTTTCAATACCTGTGCAGCACGATTGGAAAAGCCACATTGTGGCATTTCTGGGGTCCCTTTCATGAACAGGACCAGTCGATTTTCATTTACGATTTCAGCAATTTCTTCAGGTGTCCAATTGAACTCACTCATGTTTATTCCTCCTTGGGTCGAATGTTGATGCCGACAAACTCAGCGTCGCTTCTTCGATTGGGATGCGGGTGGAACACTTCACCATCGTCTTTGGTGGCTTGTTCGGGGGTTAAGCACTTGAGATCAAGCGCGTGAACTTCGGAAGGAATGTAAGGCTTGAAGTGGCTGAGGAGAATTCGTTGTCGAGGTAAAGGTCGCATGCCCTCAAAGGTTGGACTAACCACGCGCACGTGGAAATGGTCACGGCTTCCTGTCAAATCGACAACGCTCACCTCGATGGCATCTGGAACGGCCTTTCGGACCTCGTCCTCCATCCACTCAACGGTTGGCATGTTACTCCCTTCCAGTGATGCTTCTTGAACCCTTTTCAAGCGCCAAGAGCCCTGTGAATCTCTGCTAGATTTTCTCCAATGCTACCTTTGTCGTTGATGAGGCCGGATCCCACCACAGCGACTTCAACTCCCCATTCGGCAACCTGAGCCGCGTTGTGGGCTTTGATGCCTCCATCGATCATCAACTTCGTCGCTCGACCCCCATCTTCGATTTGGGCATCAATTGCGGCCCGGAAGGTACGGGTTTTCTCTTCCATTTCAGGCATGAAGGATTGGCCCCCTTTTCCAGGAACCACACTCATGACCAAGACAAGGTCCAATGAAGACAAGTAAGGCAGGATGGTCGAGGCATCGGTGGCTGGATTGAGTACCGCACCGGCCTGACAGCCACGAGCGTGAAGTTTGTCAATGAGGCCCTGAATGTCTTCAACCGCTTCGACATGAAAAATCACCATATCTACGCCCGCATCGACATATTGTTCCCAATTTTCTTCAGCATTGGTGACCATCAAATGACAGTCTACGAAGACGTTTGGACCGACTCGATCTCGAATGCTCTTGATGAGAGCAGGGCCGAATGTGATGGTCCGATTGACCACCCAATTGCCGTCCATGACATCCAAGTGAATCCATTCGATTCCAGCCGCAATCGCTTCGTCCATGGTCTTTCCAAGTTCGCAGAAATTTGCTGTGAGAATACTCGGTGTGATGATCATTGGTAGGCCCCTGTGTACAGGGAGGAGAAGTCGGTTCTCAAGCCTTGACCTTCGGGCATTGGATAGACAAGGGTTGATAGGGCGTCAATCAGGCCCGTGGAATGGTGACAATATGGCTGGCAATCTGGTAGAGGCTACAGATGCAGATTTTGATGCGGTAACGAAAGGAAGCGAATGGGTACTGGTGGATTTCTGGGCACCCTGGTGTGGACCCTGTAAGATGATTGCACCCGTCTTGGACCAAATCGCTGCAGAGCGGGACAATTTAACGATTGTCAAGGTCAACACGGATGTCAATCCAGTCACCCCGGGTCGCTTCGGCGTACGTGGCATTCCCTTCCTCGTACTGTTCCACAATGGGCAGCCTGTAGATCAAAAGACAGGGGCCATGCCCAAGCCTGGATTTGACCAGTGGTTGAACTCACACATGGCTTGATTGTCTGACCGGTAATTTTGGATAAACAGCGCACTGTGACGCAGTGAATTGAAATGCTGATTTCATCTGCGGAAAGTAAGAGATGCTGAAATATTTGAAATATTATATTCCTGCCGTGACCGGTATTTTGTTCATCATTTTCATTATGATGGGCCAGAATTACCCAACATATTTCTTCATCGGTTGGTCACTGTTTCTGTTTATTGGCGATTACATCCTGCCCCGGGACAAGGAAATTCAGACCTTTTCATACCCAGGAATTTTGAATTTTTCAATTTACATCAATTTGCCCATTCTGATTTGCTTGATTTTCTTGGTAGTCTCGGTTTTTGGCAATCAATCACCAAATTGGTATGTTGAAATGTTGCTTTCAATGAATGTCGATTTTGTTCAAATTGTAGAATCATTTACCCTGTTGGATCAACTCTCTATTGTGTTCCAAACCACACTACTGATTGGCATCCTAGGGACGGTCCCGGGTCATGAATTGACACATCGTAAACAGAAAAAATTCGATATGTTCATCGGGAATTGGATGCTTGCATTTTCTTGGGATTGTACGTTCGCAATCGAACACGTGTATGGGCATCACAAAGACGTCTGTTTGGAGGAGGACCCGGCCTCTGCCAAAAGAGGTCAAAACATCTATTCCTTTGTCATCCGAGCAACGGTGCTTGAACAACTCAGTGGCTGGAAAATTGAAACGGAGCGACTCAAACGGAGGAATCGGAATGTGTTTAGCATACATAATCGAATGTTGATTGGATTTTCCAGAAGTCTCGCGATTACCATCTTGGCATTTGCTTTTGGTGGCCTCAATGGAATGGCTGCCTTCCTACTGTGTGCATTCATTGCGAAATTGTTCTTGGAGGCAATCAACTACATCGAACATTACGGACTGGTCCGTGAAAGAGGAAAACCTGTTGAGATGCGACATTCATGGAACTCGAATCATTTTCTCAGTAGCATCTACCTGTGCAATGTGACTCGGCATTCCGATCATCACCGTTCAACAAAACTCAATTTTTGGGAGCTCAATCCTACGCATGAAGATGCACCACTGTTGCCCTACGGATATTTGTCAATGTTGTATTTGGTATTAGTAACCCCATTTTTGTACAAAAAAATCATGGCGAAAAAGCTGGTTCATTGGGACCTGAACAATGCCACTGAGTATGAACGGAATTTCTACGCTGTGCAATCTTGAATCCAACTTCAATGGGTAGCGAGTGTAATGCCGTACAATGGCTCGGTTCCGAGAATTTTTTGGTTGGTTGGGGAGTCGTGTCCCCCAGTCAAATCCATATCATTAAACTGGGTTAGAGGAAAGCCATTCAAAGCCATGAATGTTGCATAACGGAACGCGGACAAATTCGAAGTTTCACGGTTTTCAGTACAAAAAAACTCATTTGGAAAAATTTATTTTTTTCATTTAAGGGCCCATTGACTGTGACCATCCGGTTCGGTAGGCGTGGTTTCTGCGAGACTCTGGAGCAGTCCTACCTAGCGTCAAATGGGAAGTTGATCACGAAGGATTTCGCTGATCAACTGAATACTAAATCGATGGACCCCGATAAGAAGTAC
>DAHO01000026.1 GCA_002498455.1 Euryarchaeota archaeon UBA602 | reverse complement strand
TTCATCCACGACCCGGTACGAGGGACAACGCTCTCCGACGTAACCGACCATGTCGATATGGCATACATCGCTGTACCCACCCCCATGTCGGATGATGGATCCTGCAATCTCTCAATTGTCGAATCTGTCCTAGGTGAACTCCCGGATGGATTTACGGCTGTCATCAAGAGTACTGTTGTACCTGGAACAACACAACGCTACCACGAAGAGTATCCAAATCTCAAAATTGCCTACAGTCCTGAATTCCTTGTTGAAAGACGGCATCTCGAGGACTTTGGCAATCAGGATATTCTCGTCTGTGGGACCCATCATGCAGATGTGGCCGAGCGAGTTTTCCAGCAACATCGAGAAGCAGGGGTTCTCAAGCGAGACCAAACCTACCAAGTCACACCAACCCAAGCTGAGTTGGTCAAGTACACCAAGAACACATTCTATGCTGTCAAGGTCATTTTTGCGAACCAGATGTACGACATCTGCGAAGAACTTGGAGAGGATTGGTATGCGGTACGAGACATCATCACCGCAGAGCAGGCCCAACCCATCGGACCAAGTCATCTTGATCCTATCTTCGGATTGAATCGTGGCTTTGGCGGTAAGTGTCTGCCCAAGGATTCCAATGCCCTTCGCGTTCTTGCAAAAGAGCTCGGTGTTAACTACGATATCTTCGACGCGCTGCAGACTGACAATGCTCGACTTCGTGGGATACTAACGGGTAAAGAGAGCGATGTTGAAACGCTTGACGACTGAAATTGTTCAGTAGGCAAAAAGCGCAGGGTTCATCATCCCTAGGCGTCTTCGCCCTGCTATGCTCCCCGACACGCTACACACCTTGCCTCAGGCCGAGCGCTTCGCATACGCCAAACTTCTCGCTCACGTGACGCGCATTGACGATGAACTCTCTATCGATGAGATGGCTGTGTTTGAACAGCGCCTGGGGACAGCGCTTCTATCCCCCAATCAGCGCAAAGAAATCCGAATCTTCCTCAAAGATCCCCCCTCTCTGGGGGAGTGTCTTGAAGGCCTAGGGCCAATGTCGGGACGATTGGCTCTACGAGATGCGACCCTGATGACTGCCGCTGACGGTCATGTCGACCCCGAAGAGCGGCATGTATTGGATTCCATTGCCATGCACGTCGGGCTCTCAAACGAAGTCGTTGACGGGCTGCTAGAGTGGGTATTGCGCGGCTATGATTGGATGCAGGATGGTCTGGATTTACTCAATGAGTAGGCGGGTGGCTGAGTGCTGCCCGATGCTGTAGACCTCTTGGATGAAAGGTCTCGAGAAGCATACATCGGTGTGCTCATCCACGTTGCGGCAGCAGATGGGGATCTTGTACGCGAAGAAAGTGCAGCCATCGAAGCCGCGATGGGGCGTGCCATGATTCGTCCAAAGCAACGTGAGCAATTGCGCCCGAAACTCGTCGAGAAGACAGAACTCAAAAAATTGCTAAAGCAATTGTCGGATGAGGCTTGTCGCGTTGTTCTGAGGGATTCAATGATTATCGCTGCAGTCGATGGAGACTACCATGAATCCGAACTCAAGGTGATTCATGAGATCGCCAAAGCGAGTTCGGTCTCTCAAGATGAGCTGAAGTCTCTATTCAACTGGGTCGAGGATGGGTGGCGGTGGATGGCCCATGGACGGAGCATCCTCGGCGTCAATCTCGCCGGTGACGAGAATTTGCTCTCCGATTCTTGAAAATCGACGTACTGTAAGGCCAATCACTCGCGCAATCGCGCGTACGCGTGCCTGCGCGCGGGCGACGGATTGATATTTGGAATGTGCTCGCGGTGGGTTAGGGTGGGACAGAATGCGTGGGAACGTGAGCGGCTGGTACGCTAGATTAGATCGGGAATGTGAAGACAGAATCGAGCAAATGAATATCTGGCTTGATGCTTGGGAAGAAGCGCTACGAACGCATCAACCCCAAGCCAGTCAACTGCCAAATGATTGGCCTACTTTGCCCGCAAGTTTACTCACTGATCCAGGCCATGTATTGGACCACCTTCTTTGCCGACATGATGCGGAATCTGACGGTCGAAGCCCGCGAGGTGCACACCCAACTCCCACTCGCTTGGCTGATGCAATTATCGCTGATGAATTGCGTGAAGACATCTCCATGAATGCAGAACCGGTTCAATCCAACGTCAACCTGGCTGCACTCCCGCCCGCTTTCAGAGCACAGGCTCAGGCAATGAATCACCAGCAAGATGCTGCTCGTGATGCTGAGATTGATGAAGAGACCGAGCGAGAAATTGCAGATGGGATGAGGACACGTACAGGTGTACCACTTCCATTTGCTGACCCCGCAGTTGGTGGGGGGCTATTCCCGTCACGGATTCTGAAGTGGCACGGTGAGAAAATCGCTGATGTACCCTTGGAAGACCGAGAGCAGGATACGAGAATCTTGCTTTCGTCTATGCAGTTGCTCGACGTCTGTGAGGTCGCAGCAACCATGACTCGGCGCCGACTACTCCTCTCTTGCATTCGTTCTGGGTTGGTATCACTTGATGACAACCCAAAGGAAGGTGTGTTGGCTCGAAGCGAAGCCGTATCCATTTTCGATGATGTTGTTCGGGTTGGAGATGCTCTTCGCGATGATTGGCCATGGAGCGAACGACCACGATTGTTGATGGGTAATCCACCTTGGTTGAGAATCAAGGATCGATTCCGAGGCCATCCTGATGGCAGTACTCTCCGCAAGGAACTGGGTGAAGAATTGCGAAATCTACGAGAAGATGACGGGTCGTTGCGATTCAGTACACTCCGTGGAAATGTCAATCTGTATCGCCTGTTCTTGGAACGGAGTTTGCAATTGGTTCGCTCCGGTGGTCGTGTTCGGCTCATCGTTCCCGATAGTCTGCTTCGTGAGCAGAGTAGTGCGCCATTGCGCCGCTTGCTCGTGGATTCACACGAATGGACTGGCATCTGGACATTCCCTGAGTCGGCTCGATTGTTTACCGGTGTGACACAGGGCGTTCTAATCCTTGGAATAACGGTTGATGGTGTCTCGGAAGAGCTCATCTGCCATGGACCGGCTGAGGCCAACGAACTGTGTTCTAGAAATGGTTTGGACAAGGACGTACCTCGATTTGCACTTGACCGAGAGCGCTGGGGTCGATGGGGTCGAGAAGAATGGGCAGTCCCTCGGTTGCCACGTGACCGCTATGAACGCCAGACATTGCTCACAATTATCGATGAGTTGGCTGGCTTGCCTCGATTGGCAGAGTCTAACCACTGGTTGGCCGGAAAGAGTCGCCTTCGTGTTCGTGTAGGAGAAGTCGATCAAACCACTTGGAGTGCCGATATTAAGCCTTGGAAGAAAGGCAGTCGCGGTACACCATTTATCCGAGGAATACATTTCAGAAATGATGAGCAAAAGGGTATTTGGCTTCACCATCCATCCATGAATTCCTCCATTGATGAGAATGCTGCCGAGCGAAAGCAGGCGCAATGGAGAGGTCCGATTGAGGCTCCTGCTCACCCCCGACTGGCCTGTCAAGCCATTGTCAATGCACAGCAAATGCGTCGCCTTCGCTGGGTCGTTCTACCTGCGGGATGTGTTCTAGGAAACTCCGTCAACCATCTTGAACTGCCCGAAGAAGTTGGTGAGAAATTGGCCAATGAAAAGGGCGATCTGGATTCCGCACTTACATGGCTTTGTGAACTCCTCAATGACAATCGTCTTGATGCCTGGGCTCGTGCTTGGGCAGCCAATAACAACGTGAACAATTACGAATTGGAGATGTTGCCTTTGCCTCCATCAGAGAGTACGGCTCCGTCTCAGTTGGCATAGTTCCGACATCCGGAATCAACAGACTAGTTTGTGGTAATGAACGTGCATTTATAGCAAGCCTTCATTAATTGATGCTCTACCTTAGACGAACGTCTGCAATATCAGAGGTGAAAGTGGAAGATGGGAATACATCCAAAGATCGGAATCACAGGCTTGCCAAGAAGCGGCAAATCTGCTGTGATGGAGAAAGTTGTCTCGATGCTTGCCGATGAACGAGTTGAGGAAATGCGGGCCCGAGGCGATGATGTCCAAGCGGCGAAGTTGCTCGGTGGGATGAGATGCGAACCATTGGTTGAAAACGGGGAGCGGGTCGGATTCAAGTGTATCAATTATCAAACCGGCGAAGAAGCTGTCATGGCGCACAAAAATATCGATTCTCGTACCCGTGTATTGGGTTATGGGATTGATCCTGAGGCGCTGGATCGAGTCGCTGTACCTGCCATCCAAGAAGCAATGGACGATTATGAGGTCATTGTCATTGACGAAATTGGCAAATTCAGTGTAGAAAGTGAAGCCTTTGTCGAAGTCGTGCGCAAGGCCATGGAAGTCGACAAACCCACATTGGTCACCCTACACAAAAAGAGCCGGCACCCACTCCTTCAAGACATTCGTCGACGTGATGATGCTCGCATTCTCGAGGTCACGCCCGTGAATCGTGCATTGTTGCCCTACAAGATTCACAAGTTGATGAGAGAGACCTACTAGTCATTCTTCTTCACTGTGGGTGGATTCTAGCATCTTGGCTTCCATATTCGCCCAGGCTCCAGATAGTCGATCAGTGTCATACTCGTCTTCATAATCCGCACTAACACGCTTTACGATTTCAGACTCGGACTCATTGGTGAAAAATCGATCCAAGAAACTCGTTCTTCCAGAGTTATGTGCCATACGTGATGAGATGCCAAGGGTGAGACAAAGCACCGCTGTACCCGGAATCAACCAACCAATGACGGAGGAAGATGTGCAGACGTCTTCGAGGCCAGACGTAGATGCTGGGCATTCCGCTGGAGGAAGGCGCCCATCAATTAGTGCAAAAGCGGTCGCAAGAAGCAAGACAATACCCAAACCAATGATAAGATTCTCTGCGGATTGCGATGGACTGTTCACGTCATCCGCATCCAGTAACTTGGTTTGAATTCACCGGAATGGGATAGCGAAAGGTTGAGACACTACGCAGTATCAGGGTGGTTTGAGTCACATGTCAATGATTCCGGATGACCTCAAGTATACGGCTGAACACGAATGGGTTCGAATGGAAGATGGAGTTGCAGTTGTTGGTATTACCGATCATGCACAAAATGCATTGACCGATATTGTCTGGATTGAATTCCTGTCTGATGAAGGAGATGCTGTCGAAGAAAACGGTTCCTTTGCAAGTGTTGAATCTGTCAAGTCGGTCTCGGATATCTACGCGCCACTTGCGGGTACAATCGTTGCATTGAATCATGATTTACAAGATGCTCCTGAAGCCATGAATGAAGATGCATATGAGGCTTGGATTGCCAAAATCGAAATCTCAGATGTCGGTGCACTGGCGGGTCTACTCGATGCAGCTGGATATGCCGCACTGATCGGAGAATAAGCATGGGCGATTCGCTTCCGCTCTCTGAACGTTTGTCGCTTTATTTCGATGGTTCCTGTCAAGAGAATCGCAATGTCACCTCTGAAACTCCCGCGGGTTGGGGTGTTGTGATTGTCCGTGGCGATTCTGGTTTGGGTAAGGGCGATGGTGAAATCTTTGAGGAATTGAGTGGACCTGTAGTGACCGATTCGGAGGGCGATGAGTACCTCGGGGCAGAAGTCGGAAGCAACAACACGGGTGAATTGTCGGCAATGGCCCACGCACTTCGATGGTTGCTAATCGAGGGTAGTACCAGCCCCGTGACGATTCGAGGCGATTCGCAATATGCGCTGAAAATTGCTGCAGGAGAATGGCGGGCGAAGGCGAATCGTGAATTGGCCGCAAGGGTCCAGGCGTTGTGGGATGAAGTGAATCTGTTGCGGGATGTCCAGGCCGAACACGTTCGTGCGCATCGGGGGCATCGTTGGAACGAGAGAGCAGATCATCTGGCATGGAGAGCTTGTATTGGAGAAAATCCCTTACCACTGCAATTCTGGAAGCCCGGAATGCGGTAGTCATTGTTTCCGCATGATCATGAAACCCATTCCGATCAGAATGGGAACTCCAATGAGATTGGTCAATGTCATGATTGCTTGGCCCCAGCGAGTTTCGTCGGCCGTGTAATCCGAAGATTCTCCACCGTCTCCGAACAGTCGAATCCCATGCTCGGCATATTTTGGAGTGTTGTCCCATCTGGATTCATTCAATGGGTTCCCTCCTTGATCAACCTCCGAGAACATGTCTGTGCAGTAGTAGACGGGGGAGTGATGCTCACAATACAACCACCATGTATCCCAATATTCGTCCGAGGCATCGATTTTGCATGACCATGTTTTCTCGTCGATTTCAGACCACTGCACTGCATCCCATTCACAATATGCATTTCCTCCATCGTAAACCGCCCAATAGTATTCGGAAAAACCCCAGTCTTCGTAGTTGATCATCAAACCAGATTCATTGTTTGTGAATGCAATGAGAATACGTTCAAACAGTTCATCGCTACAGAAATCATATTGATTGTTAGATAGATTGGTTACTGAACAACTGACCGAGATGTTCAAGAATTCGGAACCAAATACTTCTGTGCAATTTTGGCCGTCTTCAACAACATACCTATAGACATCAGGACAAGACACTGATAGGTTTCCAGAGAAACCTAATGCTGTTTCATTTTCGCCCTCTAATGTGAAGTCCTCTCCAAACAGGAAAAATGCAGATTCTTCTGACTCGTTGACCCAATCAGCGTAACTTTCTCCGGTTTCAATCAATACACTCGCGATTCCGTTTCCAATCACCAAGAAGAGTACGATTGGGATGACTGCAGTCCATGATTTGTCTACCGAGGAGGACCAATTCTTGAACCAATTAATGCTCATTCGGATTGCTACCCAAAGTAGGAAAACACCAGACAGTGGGAATACAATGAAAACAAGGATGAACCAATCAACGCCAGCCCAACCAGACAGTAGAACGGCTTCATCGGGGTTTTCTGGGTTGACGTAAACAGTGATGTTTTCCCCGGGAGGGTAATCTCGATCGGCGTTACTATCTGATGAACTACAACTGCCATCTTTGGAGTAGCTAACCATGTCACCATCATAGGAACGATTTTCGAAGACGTAATCGTATTCAACCCATAGACAGTATGTGGTCGATGTTCCTCCTTCAGCATCTTCGCTGACTTGTGTATCCACGCCACTGTCGGTAACCACTCCATCCACAGGTGTCCATTCACTGGTACCTAGGTCGGCAATGAGTGCTCCGCCAATGAACACGGTAGCGACGAGTGAGCCACCACACCATATGATGGTAAACGCCCAGGTAAAAATCAGGGCCGCACCATGTACTTCGGAATCCGAGGCTATGCTTGCACGGCCTTCTCGACGATCCCATTCACGCATCTCATCTGACGCATTTACGAGCATTATTGCATAATCGAGCAATTGTCTCGCATCATTGATAGAGGCAAAGTTTCCAATCTCGCACGTGATGAGAAAATCATCGACTGATTTCTCTGGCCACTTCCCTCTGCGCTCGTTATACCAATCGACGATGAGCTGAGCGTCATTTATGCTGTCCCAATTGTCTACAGGAAAATCTTCGAGGGTGGCAGTAATCTTGTCCTCCGAGTTCACTTGGATCTCGGGCTCAAGTTCAGGTTTTTCCGGCTCATAGATTTCCTGATCTGTGATTCCCTCTAAGGAAAATATAGACTCATACTCTTCATCTTCTGGCAGAATCATTCCTCCTCGTCACCCAGAGGTCCTTCAAACACCAGCCACGCATATGCTGATGCAAGAAGAATCAACAGAGCGCAAAGTAGCAAGACAAGAGAAAGGGGTTCTGGAAGAGATTCGATAGTGCCCAGAATATATGATGAGAAAAAGAGAGCAACGCCGATGGCTGCAAGGATTCGAGTGGATGAATGGGGATTTTGCCACATGTGAAGGGGAGGGATTACCGACCAAACTCCGAACGTGTGGCGGTACCATGCGAAATAGATCAAGAAGCCGCCCGCCAAACCAAACAGGCCACGAGAAAAAGACTCCGAACCCCACGGTCCTAGTGGTGCCCAGCCTGTGATGAAAGTTGAGCCAATGAGCAAAAGACCGAGTGCCGCCACAAATGGATAGCGGGACTCTCTGGACTCGTCCATGATACGGCGTCAGGCACTTGGTTGAAAGCATCTGCCCCGTCATTCGGGTAGATTGGTGCCCTGCTCAATGTGATTGCGCCAGGCCTCGGCGGTTTCTGTAGAGCGAACTTCCAAGATTCTCCAAAAATCTTCCAAGGAGTTGTCTCCATCCATCTGGGAGATTCGAGTGAGTATATTCGACAATTGTGCACTGTAATCGTCCAGCATATGAAGCAATAATTCTCGCAAACGGGAACGAACGACTTCATCGCCCTCAATCCACAATTGAACGGTCAATCCTTTGCGATCATCGGGATACATGACCATGTAATCTCGTAATGTTGTCTGAGCAAACTGTCGAGATATACCTGAGTCCCCCAGATGAACCAGGCGTGCACAACGGGTCGCAAATCCCTCCGAATCCAAGTTTGTGGTGAGGCGAAGTGAACTGGTGGCAATTCGAATCACGTCCATGGAGGCATCTGAGAGTAGTTTGTCAATCAGCGGTAATGATTCCACGCCTCGACGATGGATGATTTCGTCCAGCGCACCTGCCAATGAGCATCGGACTAAGGACTCTCTTGATAGAAGGGTCTGTTCCAATCGAGTAGCGCCCTCCGAATCCAAATCCCATGCCCGGGGCAGTAGTGTCGCAATTCGACTGGCCAATTCGATACTACCATCACTCGCCATTCGGTCCAATCGAGAAAGGATCGCCAATGGATGAACGAGGGTCCTGCGAGACAATGCAATGTCCAACCATTCAACCAAGACCGGGCGAGGCGGGTCGGCTTCTTCCATGCGATCCAACAACCAACCTGCGGCGAAAGTACCCCCTTGATGAGATTCCAATGGTGAGGTCGAAATCGATCCTCTCCCTTCTTGCCAATCGATGAGATGAGGTCCCGGTGTCGCTCCACCGTGCCAGTATCCGGGTGGCTTGGCCAGAGCGATGCTCTCCATGAGGTGATACCCTTGCTGTTGAGAGATCGGACTGTTCTTTGCAGACATTCCATTGAGTAAGGCGATGGCGACCCACCAACGATCAACATCCGGTGCTCCTGAATCAAGAGCCTGAGCAAGCAGAGTCTCAACTCGAATGAATAGAGCGCGTTCAGCCACTTCATCTCGACGCTTATCTAACCACTTGCGGCCCTCACGAGCAGGATCAGCAGTCAGTGACAAACGGTGAGGAATCAGTGCTTCTCCAATGGACTCTAAATCTCGATCGAAGGCTGCACGATTGGCTTGCAAAAGTGCATGTGCAATCTCTTTCAACTTCTCGGGGTTCTCCGGTGGATGGACGGGGAAGTCCGGATCTGAAAGTGGGGGTTCTGGTAATGGCCAATCTTCACAGCCGCGAATGAAGACAGAGTCTAGTGCCTGCTGCGTATGTTCAAACAAACGCTGTGAGAGCTCGTTCTGCTCTCGCCAATCGCTCATTGGCGACCAACACCATCAGATGTCAAGCTCAATGTTGAGGTTCTGAATGAGTTCCTTGTAGCGATTGCGTATGGTCACTTCAGTGACACCCGCGACCTCGGCAACTTCACGTTGAGTTCGTCGCTTACCACAAAGAACACTGGCGATGTAAATGATTGAGGCTGCGATACCCGTAGGTCCACGGCCACTGGTCAATTCCTTCTCTTGAGCGGCTTTGATCAATTCATATGCCTTGGCTTCAACCTCTGCGTCGAGGCCGAGTCCCGAGCAGAATCTAGAGATGTAATCCTCTGGCCCTGTGGGCATAATCTTCATCTTCAACTCACGAACCATGAATCGGTAGGTTCGACCGATTTCTTTCCGACCTGTTCGGCTTGCTTGACCGATTTCGTCAAGTGTTCGAGGAACACCACATTGGCGGCAAGCGGCATACAGACTGGCTGCAGCGACACCTTCGATTGAGCGGCCTCGAATCAAACGCTTCTCGACGGCCTTCTTGTAATTGACAGCGGCGGACTCGCGAACGGTTTTGGGCAGCTCAAGACGGCTGGCCATTCGATCCAATTCTGCCAATGCCATCGCAAGGTTTCGTTCTGTCGCGTTGCTAACCCGGCTTCTCTTCTGCCACTTTCGCATTCGGTAGAACTGACTGCGGTAGCGACTGTTGATGGTCTTACCAGAATAGTCCTTGTTCTGCCAGTCGATATCTGTAGATAGGCCCTTGTCGTGAAGCATCACGGTCATGGGTGCACCCGTACGAGCGCGCTGATCACCCTGCTCTGGGCTGAAAACGCGCCATTCTGCGCCTTGGTCGATGACATTGTCTTCAAGGACCAGGCCACAATCTTGGCACACAATTTCACCACGGGTCTCATCCCGGTCAAGATTTCTCGAGTTACATTCAGGACATTTGACAATGTCTTCTACCTGTTCATCAGCCATACTTTCACACCCTTTCCCCATGCATTAAAGTTAGAGGAAGTGATATAACCCCCAAAGAGGATGCTATATAAATTTGATTGCTTGATAATCATTAAAAAAAATATTGTGGAATTTGGATTTGAAACCAGCAGTATTGAAATTAATCTCCACCTTAGGTGGAGAAAAATATTCTTCGGATTTAGGATTGAGTGTTGCCGAACCGTCATATAGCCCACCTTGCTAGACAAAATTGGGTGTGCTTGTGTCGGCGTCGTGGCCTCCAGAATTTATCGCGCTTAATCCGAATAAGCGTGTACTATTCTTGACCAAGGACTTGCAACTCATCAAGGACCAGTTGTACAATGGATTGGAACTTAGCATGCGGGACTTGACTGTAGACGATTTACTCGATGACATCAACACCGATGTGATGACTCCTGCTTGGGTTTGCTTTGACCATGAGCCCGGTGTAATTGCAGAAAATGCCTATGCTGGTTTACTTCATGAAGATGAGCGTGTCTTTGAGCCAGGGGCGCTGAAAGATGGTGGATTTGAGGTCATTGTTAGTGGCCATCGGAAAGGCACTGGTAGCAGTCGTGAAACTGCACCACAGTGTGAGCGATGGTCTGGGATTCGAATCGTCATTGCCGCTTCTTTTGCCCCGATTCATGAACGAAACAACATCAACTTGGGCCAGGTGATGGGAGATCACGAAATGTTGCAACGGCTTCAGGATGGGGAGTCGATCCCCCTCGCCGAATTTACTCAACAATACGACCCTGTGACACGATTGATCCTTGAGAATGGTGGCATCTTGCCTTTTGCCAAGAAATTGAAGGCAGGCGAAATCGAGTTACCTGTCGTCTCTACAGAGCGTCGGGGGATGACCATGGCCGAGAAAATTGTCGCGAACAAACTGATTGGACAGAATGGTTCAGCCCGCTTTGTGTCTCCAGGGGATGCAGTACTCGCCACTGTGGATGGGGGATACAGTCACGAATTTACGACCGCACAGGTTCACAACTTCCTCGCCGCAGAATACGGTGAAGACTACAGTTTACCCAATCCTCCAAAGTTTGCAGTGTTTGAAGACCACCTGCTGTATGCGACGGGTGTACCTAGGTTTGGGCCCTTTGCAGATAAAATACAGACGCTCCGAGATTTGCAGGTGGCATTCCAACGTCACACAGGGGTTCGAGACTATTCTGCTAAGGATGGTGTGAGTCCTGGGATTTGTCATCAGGTTGCGCGAGAGGAGTTCATCGATGTTGGTGATTTTATCCAAGCCACGGATAGTCACACCTGCATGGGCGGTGCATCGAACGCATTGACCTATGGTGTGGGTTCAACTGAATATGCGAATCTCGTTCACAACCAATTTGCTTTTGTCAAGGTCCCTGAAAGCATTCGCTTTGAACTGACTGGGAGTTTGAACCCGGGTTGCACGGCCAAAGATGTGATTCTCCACATCCTGTGGCATTATGCCAAGCACTCTGATACCCTTGACCGGTCGATGGAATTCGGTGGCCCCGGTTTGGCTTCCATTTCAATGGATGAGCGTGCTACATTGTGCAACATGGCTACAGAGTGTAGTGCCAAAACAGGAATTTGCGACCCGGACCAATTGACCATTGATTGGTTGTTGGAGCGTCGTAGTGACTTGACTGAAGAGGAAATTCGTAGCGCATTTGTGATTCCCGATGCTGATGCTCACTATGATGGAGGAGTCCACACAATCAATCTCGATGAGATTCGCCCCATGGTAGCTCATCCTGGCAAACCGGACGAGGGTGTTCCATCCGACCCAACGAATGGTGCGTATATCGACGAATTGGGTGATGTGGTCATTGACATCGCTTATGCGGGCTCTTGTACCGCAGGAAAGGACGATGATTTCGCCTATTATGCAATGGTGACAAAGGCTGCTCTTGACGCTGGATTGACGGTTGCCGAAGGGGTCGATTGTTACATTCAATTCGGCTCAAAGTCTGTCAAGGATTTGTCCGAGCGTAACGGGTGGAATGATCTGTTTTCTGCTGCGGGTGTGAAATTGATTGATCCCGGATGTGGGGCTTGTATTGGTGCCGGCCCCGGTGTCTCAAATGATTCCGAGCAGGTGACGGTCTCCGCCATCAATCGGAATTTCCAAGGTCGCTCGGGTCCCGGCAAATTGTATCTTGCAAGTCCGTTGACTGTGATGGCATCGGCATTTACTGGGAAGATTACCGCTTGGCGACCTGACCTGTTCGAGTAGGTGATGGTTTGGACGTAGTACTGGTTCTCTCGTTCTTATTCTTCATGTCTATCTTTGCGGGCGTCGGCATGGCTTCAATGCTCGTCAAGCAAGATACCACCGATGATTATCTGGTTGCGGGAAGAGGTATGCATCCAGCACTTGCAGCATTGTCTGCGGTAAGTACATGGAATTCTGGATACATGTTCATCGGATTCATTGGATTTACCTATGTGATGGGTTTCAATGTACTTTGGTTGGGGATCGTGTCCACCATTGGCCAAGTTGTTGCATGGGCATGGTTGTACAAGTTCATCCAAAAAGAAGGTCAAGAGCGGGGGGTACGATCGTTGTCATCATTGGTCGCTGAGAAGGCCGGTGCACCTGAAGCAAAGTTGGCCGCTGTACTGTCTGTACTCTTCTTGAGCATCTATGCTGCAGCCCAGCTCACCTCCGGTGGAAAGGCCCTGTATGTGATGATGGGTTGGAATGAGATGACTGGGATATTAATCGGATTTGTTCTGGTGGTCGCCTACTGTTATGCTGGAGGGATTCGTGCATCGATATGGACGGATGCGGTTCAGTCGTGTGTCATGATTGTCGGTTCAACCATCTTGTGCTGGATTGCACTGCAAGAAGTTGGAGGGTTTAGTGGCCTTACCAGTGGACTTGAGGCCCAAGACCCGGTCCTGACAAGTTTTCTTCCGCCTGATTTGAAATTCGGATTCTCTATGTGGGCCTTTGCTTTCTTCCTGGGAGGACTCGGTGTCGCTGGACAACCTCAAGTTGTGTCACGCGTGATGACATTGGGCTCGGATTCAGACCGAAAACAGGCCATGGTCTGGTTCTTTGTTTGGCAAACTCCCTTCATTGGGTTGATGCTCATTATTGGTCTAGCAAGCCGAGTATTGTTTTCCGAGGGTAGTTTTGACCCAGAGTTGGGGTTGCCTGTACTCGCCATGGAAACGATGCCTGCTGTCGGAGTGGGGATGATTCTCGCTTCCATCTTCGCCGCAACGATGTCGACGGCTGATAGTCAGGTTCTCGCCTGTACTGCTGCAATCACTGATGACATCAAGCCTGAGTGGCGAGAAGATCACAAGACAACCAAGATGGTGACTCTATTTGTTGCTGCATTTGCGACAATGATTTCGGTTGGTGGTCTCTATATCCCAGGTGGAGATTCTGTCTTCGTCCTCGTGGTTCTTGCCGTGTATGGCCTTGGTGGAATTTTCATCCCACTCTTGACAATCCGTTGGATGGGGTACAAGCCCGACACAACACACTCCGTAGTCATGATGGGTGCAGCATTTGTGGGTGTCATTGGATGGAGTTTCCTAGGTTTTGCCGGAGCAGATGGAATCTTCCCATCGGTTCCGGGAATGGGAGCAGCATTCATTGCTCACTTTGTCATGAATCAAATCCGTACTCCAGAAGTGTCTTCGCTTGGGAGATACAACTGGCCGGATGGAAAGAAATTGGGAGCCATTGGTTCCGTGATTGGTTTGGTATTCTTGGGAGGAGAGGTGGGTTATCTTGTCTCTGCGCCAGATTCCTCAGATTCAATGGGGGGCGTGGGGGATTACACGATTGACTCTACACTATTCGTTGATGACTTTGCGGGTGATACTGAATATGTAATGGATGGTGAAACTCTGAATCTTGAATTCAACACTGATTCTATTACTTCATGGGAAAATGGGGACAACGTCGTTGGTGTTAGGGTGTTAATGGCTTTTGATGAGGATGAAACCAGTAGCGGTGTTTCCTGTGCGGCATCGAATAATGCTGCAGATACAATTACTGGAACGATTGCCCACGAGGAGTATGATGAAACATCTCAAGATTCGAACGCAAATGGGCAGGGAGCTATGATTTTCGAAACCATCTGGTACAATTCAACCCTAGCAGAGAGTGGTAATTCGTCGGGGTTATCTGAAGCAGAAATTGATGAGGAACTTGGAGGATATGTGGATGGTCTCGGAGTATACAATCTAGAGATCACAGTCGAGGCATATGCGGGTGGTATACTTGGTTGCACACACAACGATGAGGGTGAAGAGATCACATATGCAGTTCAATTGCTCATTCTCGATTACAGCATTGAACCCGCATAAAGTGCAGTCTCCGTTTTTTGGCTGTAAATCAGGTTTCTATCCTTGAGGCTTTTATGCCGCCCCGTTGCCCGAACGGTTTGCGGCCTGCTGGCCCCTCCGCATTGGGCGTAGGGAGGACCTGAAGCCGTGGAGCGCGAGGTACATGGCACGAAAGTCATCCGGAATGCAGCAGGCAAGCATCAGTGAATTCTTTGAAAAGAATAAACACTTTCTGGGCTTCGATACGCTACCACGGTCAATCATCACAGCAGTCAAAGAAGCCGTTGACAATTCTCTTGACGCGGCAGAAGAGCATCGAATCTTACCGAATATCTCGATTGAAATTCACAAGGTCAAAGGTAAGAAAGACGAGTTGCGATTAATCTCACAAGACAATGGTCCCGGGATTCCTCAAAAGGCAATCTCCAAGGTCTTCGGTTCGCTCCTATTTGGTTCAAGGTTCCATACCATTCGACAAACACGTGGCCAGCAAGGTATTGGAATCACGGGT
>DAHO01000008.1 GCA_002498455.1 Euryarchaeota archaeon UBA602 | reverse complement strand
TGAACCTGTAGTGCATTTTGAGCCCGAACCCGAACCGCAGTCCGAGGAACCCCCTCAAATCACAACGGAAGAAATCATCGTTCATGAGGCCGCACTGGATACGGTTGAAGCACCAGAACCCGTGTCTAATGAACCCCGGCCAGAAGTTGATTTGGCAGCAGCAGCCCTCGAAGCACAATCGCAAACCATGGCCGAGCACACAGTTTTACCCGATTCCTCAAGTGTCGCAAATCAGGATATTGAATGGTACAACAAGGGCAATGAATTGCTAAACAAAGATCGATACTCTGAGGCCCTCTCTTGCTTTGATCGAGCCCTACCTTCGTTCAAGGATGACAAAGCGATGGCAATCAAGATTCTCAACGGTCGCGGCAACTGTTTCTATTATCTGAATCAGTACAAAGACGCGATCGAGAATTATTACAAGGCCTTTGGAATCGACAAAAGTTTGACAACTGGCAAAGCATTGTACAACATGGGTACAGCCTATGCCGAATTGGAGTCCTATGACAATGCGATTCATTGCTTCAACCAATCGATTGGCAAGGACGTCGGGGAACCACTTGACGGTCAAAACAAAAAACGGGCGAAAGAACAAATTCGACTTTGCAAGAAATTGTTGAAGGAACAAAAGCGGAATTCGTGAATATTGACTAAATTTGGTCGATTTTGTAAATAGATGGGTTTATGACTTCACAATTGTATGAGGTCCCATGACGAATCATGGAGGGCGCGAAGTAATTGTTCGCCTCGGCGGTAAAGACTTGAACAAAGACGGACGAATCATCAACCTCGTAGTAGTGGGTTCCAGCCGATTCTACGACTATTCAGTCGTTGAAGAAGCATTGGACGAATGGGTTGGTCAAGAGGCAAATCCGGATCTCATAATCACGGGTGGAGCCAGTGGTGTAGATTACCTTGCCGAACGGTGGGCTGACAATCACGGGGTTCCATTTGCTGTATTTTCGGAGGCTTGGAATGCTCCAAGGGTGGGGCTTGAAGATCAAGGTCGTACGGAAGCTCCCAATTCACTGACCAACGAGTTGCTTGCGGCGGCCACTCACATCTTGGCATTTCCTTCACCAACCAGTAAATGGACCGATATTGTAATTCAAATGGCGGCAGAGCGGGACATTCCATGTGTCGTGATTCATGTTGAATAGCACCGCATAATGATGTTCAGTGCCGACAGACCCTTGAATCGAGTCATGTACGCATGAATGATGGAGGAGCGTATAGGCGCCCAACGGATGAACCCCCAGGGGTCCATTCCTGTAGAGGAAACAGTTGCCGTTGAGGAGCCGTTGGAGATCCACGTTAACGGAACTCCTTGGGTGACCACCATGCGAACTCCTGGGCATGATCGCGAACTTGCCATCGGTCTACTCTACACCGAAGGTATATTGGCGAATACATCCGATATTGATTCCATTGATGTTGAAGATAATGTCGTAATCGTTCACGGAGACTTATCCGCAGAAAGCCATACTCGAGGGTTTGTGCGTTCAAGTTCTTGTGGAGTTTGTGGTAGCGCATCACTCGAATCGGTACTCTCTCGAAATCCCCCGAAAGTTTCTGCGGATGGTTTCACTCTCAATTTCCATGATATCGAGCGGTTGGTCGATAAACTGAAATCGTCGCAATCCTATTTTCATACAACAGGCGGTATGCATGCGGTCGCTCAATTCAATCAAGATCTTGAAATTGTCAATTTGGCCGAGGATGTTGGGCGGCACAATGCAATGGACAAAATTATTGGGAAATCGATTGATGATATTCCTCACTCTCTATTTGGATTCTTACTCAGTGGGCGTGTTTCTTTTGAGATGGTTCAGAAAGCGGTTATGGCTGGGTCCCCTTGCATCGTCGCAATTGGGGCTCCCACGACATTAGCAGTCCAACTGGCTAGACAGCATGGCTTGACTCTGATTGGATTTGCAAGAGAGTCCCGTTTCAATGTGTACACTGGAGCTTGGAGAATCAAGGGGTAGAGTCATGAGAGAAGATGTCAATCCCCTACCTCCAATCGAATCGGAGCGTCTCAAAATTCGTAAGCCCAAGCGAGTTGCTGCTGGTATTCCGGGTGTCGCCAAATCCTTCGCAATCGGACTCGCTGAAGCAGGAATCAGTCGAACTCTCCGCACGATGCGTACGGTCAATCGTTTCGATGGGTATGACTGTCCTGGCTGCGCATGGCCGGATCCAGATCACCATCGATCCGGTTTCGAATTCTGCGAAAATGGGGCCAAGGCTTTTGCTACAGAAGCAACAAAAAAGCGATTGACTCCCGAAATATTATCCGCAAAATCAGTCCAAGAATGGTCAAAAATGTCGGATATGGAATTGGATAAATTAGGTCGTCTAACCGAACCGATGGTCTTGCGAGAAAATTCGAATCACTACGAGAGAATTGGTTGGAAAGATGCATTTGGTATGATCTCTGAAACCGTAGGGGCGTTGGAAAATCCGAATCAAGCCGTCCTGTATACGTCGGGACGTGCATCGAATGAAGCCGCATTCTTGTGGGGTACATTAGCGCGCCAAATTGGAACCAACAACCTTCCAGATTGTAGCAACATGTGTCATGAATCTAGTGGTGTGGCCCTGACCCAGTCGATTGGAATCGGCAAAGGGACGGTCAAGTTGGAATGTTTCGACCATGCAGATTTGGTTCTCATCATCGGTCAAAACCCCGGAACCAATCACCCTCGGATGTTGTCTGCGCTTGCACAAACTAAGCGCAATGGTGGGTCTGTAATCAGCATCAACCCACTGATGGAAACCGGATTGAATCGATTCAAGCATCCCCAAGAGGTGATTCGACTCATCGGCAAGGGAACACCGATAGCGGATGCACACTACCCCGTTCGAATCGGGGGAGACCAAGCACTGCTCCAAGGAATTTCGAAGGTCATCCTTGAAGAAGGCAATCTCGATTGGAAATTCATCGATCAGCACGTCCAAGGTTTTGAGGATTGGAAGCGCAATACTGAGTCTCTGAATTGGGATTCAATCGTCAATCAAAGTGGGATTGAACAACAGCGAATCATTGAATTGGGTCAAGCCGTCTCCAAATCGAAAAATCTGATTATTTGCTGGGCGATGGGTATCACACAACATGAAAATGCAGTCGCAACCATTCAAGAGGCGAGTAATATTTTGTTGGCAGGTGGACATTTCGGACGTCCCGGGGCCGGCGCTTGTCCTGTGCGAGGTCATTCAAATGTCCAAGGGGATCGCACCGTTGGCATCAATCATCATCCCAGTGAATCCTTCCTAGCGGCATGTGAGCAAAATACGGGGGTCCTCATGCCCCGGGAATCTGGATATGATACGGTTGGTTTTGTCCATGCCGCACGGCAAAATTCGGTCAAATTGTTCATGGCATTGGGAGGAAATATACTGTCTGCCATGTCGGATACCGAAGTTGTCGCTCAAGGTCTACGAAATGTTGAACTCACCGTACAAATATCGACAAAACTGAACCGCAGTCACTTGGTCACAGGAAAACAGGCTCTGATATTGCCCTGCTTGGGTAGAACTGAAATCGACCCCGCAGGTTTCGTCACAGTGGAAAATTCGATGGGTGTTGTACATTCATCAACAGGTAAACTTCCACCCGCCTCTGAATTCCTTCGTAGCGAACCCTCCATCGTTTCTGGCATTGGGGAAGCATGCTTTGGTGATAGTCCATTTTCTTGGCCAAAGTATGGGAGTAGTCATGATGAAACACGAGAACTAATCGAATCGATTCTACCGGGATTCACCGATTACAACAAACGTGTGCGCCAAAAGGGCGGCTTCTATCTACCCAATGGGCCACGTGATGGCCCCACATGGAATACACCTTCTGGCAAAGCCACGATGTACGTACACCGATTTCCTGAACGTGCAATTTCTGAGGATCGGTTCATTCTGATGACGATTCGAAGTCACGATCAGTACAACACGACGATTTACGGGATGGATGACCGGTATCGGGGTGTTTTCAATGCCAGAAGGGTGGTTATGATGAATCCGGAAGATATGCGTAACCTCGGAATTCATCCATCTGACTACATTGACCTAACCAGCCACTTCAATGATCGAACCATTGACTCACCTAAATGGAAAGTTGTCCCCTACGAAATCCCACGTGGTAATTTAGCGGCCTATTTCCCCGAAGCAAATGTACTCATTCCGTTAGAATCTGTCGCCAAAGGCAGCAATACACCCACTTCGAAATGGGTGGAAGTCAGTGTGACCCTTCGCAAGCATTGAAATTGGTCGCCTGTGAGGCAGGTGTATGGCCGAAGATGACTGTGGTGCGACATTCGCACTGCCAATGTCAGAAGACATTGAGGTAATCCCCGTCACAATTGATGTCACGGACGATGCCATGGCTGCCATGGTGGGTGCCATGGCTAGTGCTGATGGAGGCGATGTACTGGTCATCAGTGTACTCGGTGGCGGTTGTTCAGGATTCATGTACGACTTGCAAATTCAGGCTAAGCCCGAAGAAGAAGGTTGGCAATTTATCACCTGTGATGGCATTACAATCGCCGTACACGATCGGGATAGCAAGCAATTGTCTGGAATCACACTGGATTTTGTCAACAGTCTGATGGGGGGCGGTTTCAAAGTGGTTAATCCCAACGCACAGAAGGCCTGCAGTTGTGGTAAATCTTTCCGCTAATCATCACTAAGAATCTAATTCGGGTGCCTTTGGTGGAATGGCATCTTCTCCTTCTTGCAGTGTCGATGGTGCCCGCAACATGTCTTCGAAATTGAAGGGCTCCTGTTCATCGATTTGCTTACCATCGCTCTCTAAATGTTGTCTTAAGGAGCGAATCGGATTCAATTCCATTCGATCGTGTTCTCTGGTGAATGCATACAATGTGGGGTCGTACCGCTCTACCATTTGATTTTGGAAAACCATTCTGACTCGATCTGATCGGAGTCCAAAAAACGAAATTTCGACCATAATCGCTACTGCAGCTGCACTGTACAAAACCACCAATACAATACCTGCAAACCAAATTGGGTCTGAAAAGACCGAGTTACTTGCTCCAATTTGTGTAAGGAACAATTGTCGACTAAGCAAGAAAAGTAAACCCAAACCAACGACAGGAGCAAGGATATCATCGACAAGTCGCTCCATGGGTTGCAATCTACGTTGACTGGTGTCTGCAAACACCAACTCGCCATGAGAAGCCGCTTTCACGATGACAATGACACTGGTAAGCAATAGGAAAAGTAAGACTGTAAATGTAATTCCAAGCCATGTGGGTAGTGGCATGTAAGAGACAATCAAATAACAAAACAATCCCAAAAATGCTGTTGTTGGCAGTCGGTGCATGTGCTCTACCATTGCATCTTCTTCACGAACTCCGGTGTCCAATCGGTGAATGCCAATAATGCCCCAATGCATCAATCGCAAAACCACATCGACGATTTTTGCGAGCAAACCGCGATCGATTAGAATCCACTCGGCGATAAGAATCAGTGGAAATAGTAGAATAAACAAAATTGCACCAATCAACCCCACGAGAGGAGACAGGATGAGGACTGGTAATAACATGAAATGGGGTAACTTCAGTGGATGCAGAACATCCATTTCGATTCGACCCTGCCGCATAATGTCGATGGGTAAACCACGGGCCAAATGGTCCAACTCTTGTCTTCTTACGGACAAAGGCTCACCAGCGTCGAGCACTTGTCTAACCCAACTACGATACCGGATATGCTCAGGTTGATTTCCGACACGAATCGCCCACCAAAATCGAAGTGGTAGTGCAAGTACAATCGGCACGAGAAGCACGCAAACAGCGATGAGCAGGCTGGTGAAATCCTCTGCCACATTTCGGTGTACGAAGTTCATGACTTAACAAAAGCGGAACTCAAACTCGGATT
>DAHO01000037.1 GCA_002498455.1 Euryarchaeota archaeon UBA602 | reverse complement strand
ACCAATGAAACAGGTATGTTCCAACTTTCTGATCTTCGTGGACATACCGTGATTCTCGACTTCATGGCGGTCGCCTGTTCAAATTGTCACTATGTGCAGGAGCACTTGGAAGCATCACAGGCTGATTATGAGGCGATTGAAGGGCCCTATCCAGTGGTCATTGTCTCGATTGGAGTTTGGTGGGATAGCGAAGACTTCGATGACATCAACGCAACCTTTGGCAGTGGAGATCGAATGATGCCCTGGGTGGTCGCCGTTGCCGATGGGGATGATGTCATCTTAGATGCCAATGATTCGACTACACGCAGCATCGTTGCCCATTATTCGGCCCAAGCCATTCCACTTGCCGTGGTCATTGACCACGAAGGATACATGATTCACAAGACCAACACAGGTACGCCCAGTGATCAATGGGAATCCTTTGATGAAGCTGTAGAATTGTCCGTCAAGGGTGAGGCTGAATCCATTCGGATTGGTTTGGCGAAAGTCGATACTTCAGCCTGGGCCATTTTCGCACTTGGTATGATGTTGGGTGTGTTGGTATATTTCTCGCCCTGTGCCTTCCCCATTCTGCCCTCCTACATTGGTTACTACATTTCATTGGGCGCACGTGAAGAAGAGTTGCGCGAAAGTGGTAAACTCGAAGGACGAATGCCAGGGCACTTTTCGGTCGGGTTCTTGTCAGGCATGGGGATGTTGACATTCTTCCTCGTCCTTGGGCTTCTAGTCATCGGTTTGGCAGAGGTTGTTCCGATTTCCTTGTATCTTCACAACTTCGCCCTCGGCATTGCCATCTTGCTCATCATCCTCGGTTCATTCATGCTGATGGGCGGTACAGCTCATCTGTTAGGGTGGGTGGACAAACTCATCGTTCAGCGATTCTCGACCACAGAAATGGATGACAAATTCACTCCACGGCGTAACATGTACTTGTGGGGCATTGGCTATGCAGCCGGTTCGATTGATTGTACAGCTGCAGCCGTGATTCCCTTTGTGGGCTATCTTGCAGCCATTGGTGGCAGTTCGATGTATACTGGACTTGCCGGCATCATGCTGAGCGTCCTTCTACTGATGACCATCGTTACCGGCATGGTTGGAACCGGTCGTGACATGTTCCGTCAGATTTTGATGAAGGCCAGTGGCATGATCAAACTGGTAGGATCGTGGATGATGATGTTCGCAGGCATCATGCTGACAATTTACCTGACCAATGCGGAACTGACCAATGCCATCCTGTGATTAATCGTGAATTCTTTCTGTAACCATCATCTCATGTGTGAGCATATTCAGGAGCGTCTCACCGAAATCACGTGAGTAAGCACACAACCGTCGAATGGATTCTGAAATGTGGTCCTCGAACAATAGTTTGGGTGCATTTTTTCTCCCCGACCAAAGTCCTCTTTCATGCAACTCAAGGAGATCTTGAGCCGTTTTGAGTGAAATTCTAGCAGATTCGATTTCAACCGGATCCTTGGTTCGGATGTTGATCATGAGCGTTCGAATCGCCTCCTGCCAAATCGGGATTTGATTGAGTGGAGCGTTTTCTATCGACAATTTTGTCTGGCCATTATCTTCGATGATGAGCATTGCCATTTGCCGCGCATGATCAGCCATCCGCTCTAATGAACGGGCTAAGTTAGCATATTCTACCGCTTGTCTTCGGCCTAGGTTAAGTCTCTCTGCGACTTTGTAAGAATCCAGCGCAATACCAGCTTGGCGTTCAATCAAAAATCGGAGACTGTCAATTTCTCGTTCTCGTTCTTCATAGTCCTCAATCAAATCAATATCTTCCGCTGTAAACACTTCCAAAATGTCCCGCATGAGTGAATTGAGTTGCATGAACATCTGGTTCAGACTACTTCGCATGGGTAATTCACCAGCATTAATGAGAGAAATCAATGTGATTTTATTCATAGCCTCATCTTCGATTTCAAATCCTCGAGTGGAACGCTGAAAAATGCGAATGACACGTTTGATGGCTCGTTCTTCATCTTCTGAAAATCGTAGGATGATTCGATCTGTGCCACTGAGATATGCACCCATTAGATGGTCGAGTAAGGCTCCTTCAGGGATACTTGAGGTGCTTAGAGTGATTCGCTTTGAATCCTCAATCGTATCTAGCGGTGTCAATCTCAATGCTCCCGAAGGTCGCCAATCAATCTGTACACCATCTCTGGATTCCAATCCATGCGAGGCGACCCAGCCTTTGGGTAGGCTCAATGTGTATGTGGCCCCTCCAGTCAATTGCAATTTCCGAACGTCCTTGTCGCCCGCCTGCTTTGCCATGTTTAAGCCATTCAATTTCTAAATATAACTATATAGATTACAGGGGTTCTCTATCTTATACCCATTTTCACTCCAAGAATTCATGGAACCAATCATGATGATTGTTCTCGGCCTGTCGATTCTTGTTTGTGCCTACATGGCATGGAACATTGGTGCAAATGACGTTGCAAACGCCATGGGCACATCAGTTGGTAGTCGTGCCCTAACCCTGAAGCAAGCAGTGATTCTCGCTGCAATCTTCGAATTCTGTGGAGCATTCTTCGCGGGTGACGCTGTTACCGATACCGTACGCAAGGGTATTCTTTCTGTAGATTTTGAAGATGCAGATTTGGTCACCGAAGCATTTGCCAACGATCTGATGTATGCATTCATTGCAGCCATGATGGCAGCAGCAGTTTGGCTCACAATCGCAACACGATTCGGCCTTCCTGTATCAACCACACACTCGATTATCGGTGGAATTCTGGGTGTTGGACTGATTCTAGAAGTTCAACATAGCCAATCTCTGATTGACTGGGAAGTTGTTCAAAAGGTCGTCATGTCATGGGTTGCGAGTCCATTGATGGGCGGTATCATTGCCTTCCTTTCGTTTACCGTGGTCAGGATGGCCATTTTAGAAGCTGATAATCCGATTGACAGATCAAAGTGGTTGGCACCGATTTTGGCTCTACCTACCTTCTTCGTCCTCGGTCTCGCACTACAATTCAAGGCGTTGAAGGGGTTCTTCGGAAAAGCGGAGTCAAATGGCTGGATTACCGACAAGTATGACTGGCTCCCTGTGAAGGAGAATGGTGTGTTTAATCCCTGGGCAGAAAATGCTTGGTTCCCAATCAACAGCCTCATCCTCGCTTTCGTCATAGGTTTGATTGCGAGTATCGTCCTTTGGTGGATTCTTCGAAAGTACGACTTTGAGAGTGAAAAAGGTGGCTTTACTGGCGTCGAGCGAATCTTCGTTTGGTTGCAGATTATCACAGCTGCATATGTGGCATTCGCCCATGGTGCTAACGACCGCTCAAACGCGATTGGGCCTATGGCTGCCGTTTATCAGATTCTATCCAGTGGTGGGGAATTAACTGCGAAGGCTGACATTCCCCTGTGGTTGGTCCTACTCGGATCAGCTGGTATTGCCATTGGTGTCATGACTTGGGGATACCGGGTCATGGAGACCATTGGAAAGAAAATCACAGACATCACCCCTACACGAGGATTCGCAGCAGAGTTTGGCGCAGCAACAGTGATTCTGATGTTCTCAATGCCATTCTTGGCCGTTCCAGTGTCCACAACACACACACTGGTTGGTGCCGTGGTCGGTGTGGGACTGGCAGGTGGAGCCAAAGCGGTTGATTTCCGCGTCTTTGGAAAGATTGCTGCATCTTGGGTCGCGAGTCTACCAGCTGCCGCATTCGGTGCGGTTGTCATCTATGTTGCGAGCGGCTCAGATCCGCTGAACATCATGGTGATTATCCCAATCGCATTCATGTCTGTCGTCTGGGTTTTATGGAAAACCAAGGATGATGAAATCCACGTTGAAGACGCATTGGCGGATGTGGGCGGAGATACTGGCGATAACCAAATTGCACCCACTGTCTTCGAACTGTTCCACAAGCATGCAGAAGCTGTTGAGGTTACTGTGGGTCACATGCTTGAAGCAGTAAACAAAGCAATCGATGGAAAAGATCCGAGCGAGGAAATTCAGGCCACTGTTGAAGCTGAATTGACCGCGGATAATCTCAAGGCAGCTCTGCGAGAAAAAGTTGGCAATCGTGAGTGGAAACTACTGATTGGAAGCGATGCGTTCCTTCACATGCTTACACGACAAGATCGGATTGCAGATTATGCCCAAAACGTTGCAGAGCAGCTTTCATTCAGAGAATTGTATGACAATAAGGAGGCTCGGAATTTACTCAAAGAAATGGGTGTAGCTGTCTCTGAAACTGTTGCTGCATACGAAGACACCGTCGCAGTTCTTCGCGACGTCACCTTGTCAGGTTACACCAAGAAAGGGCGCAATGATTTGCTCGAAATGATTCGCGCAGTGAACCTCAAGGAGCACCAAGCCGACCTGTCTGAAGCAGCGGCGGCCGCCTTTGTGTTCAGCCAAGGGGAAGATCAGCCCTTGGCAGCCATGCACATGTATCGTGTTCTACAAAGAATGGATGATGTTGCAAACGCCTGTGAAGCGGCTGCAAACGCCTTCCTCCCAATTGTTTACAACTGATTCATGTTGGAATTGTAACGATGGAGGAAATGGTACTCGTCGCGCTTGGCGCCTTCTTGGCGGCAGCACTGACAGTACCAGCAGGATTCGGCTTGTCCACGATGCTGACGCCAATGGTTCTCCTGCTGATGGGTCCACATGAGGCTGTGGCTGTTGTCGCTGTTGTGCATGGGGCACATAATGCGGGTAAATTCGCAGCATTGCGAGAGCATGTAGACTTCGATGCATTCCGTAAATACGGCATTTGGTTGGTCATTGGTTCAATCCTAGGGGCATTGCTGCAAAATCAAGTTCCACAGGCTCCACTATTGGCTGTGATTGGTATTTTCCTGATTGTTTTACCATTGCTAACCTTGAGTGAAAAATGGACAGGATATCGAATTCCCGAAGCCAATGACCGAGTCGGAGGTTTTGGTTCGGGTTTCATGGGTGGTTTGTCTGGGCACCAAGGAGCACTCCGTGCGATGTTCCTCACGCGCCGTTTACCCGACAAGATGGCCTACGCGGCTACTGCAAGTATCCTGGCTTTGTGTGTTGATTTCTCGAGAATCCCTGTCTATCTATTCTTCCGATTCGACGAGATATCCGCCCATCTGAATCTCACACTTGTACTGGTTGCTTCCGCATTACTGGGCGTCAAAGTTGGCAAGCGTTGGTTGAAATCATTGAAGTCCGAATGGATTCACAATGGTGTGATGATTGGAATCGTCTTGAGTGGAATATTCTATCTCAATGAAGCGATTGATTACTCGTTGTAGATTCTTGCAGTTCAACATCGATACGCTGCAAACCGGGCCGGATTTGCACAAACCAGATGGCTGCGACGAGAGCCCAACCGGTGATGAGATCCCAAGCAAAGTGCTGCTTTGTGGTCGTGATGGACAGGCACATCAGCACACACATCAATCCAATTCCCCACTGCAACACTGGCTTTCCCTTCCAGCAACGAATTGCGAACAGTGTCATCAATGTCGCAATACTCACGTGTAAACTCGGCCAAGCATTGTAGGGTTCGTCCATAATCCACAACAGTTCATACATTTCATTGAGTAGACCTGATCGATTGGACATTTCTTGGATTGCTACATCACGTAGGTAAACTTCGGCAGGAGAGACGACAAATACAACGTAAGAGATGAAATTCACGACAATCATCGCTTGACCGAAGACCATCAACTCCTTGCGTGCTCGCTCGATATTGGGCATACAATACAGAGGCAAGGGGATGAAGAGCCAGAATAGGCTGAGATAGATGAAAATCGATGGAGCAATGAATGGAATCTGATCATCGAGTCCAAATTTTGGATCCCATCCCGAATGGTTCATCGCGGATGCGAGTCGATTCGTAGCGATGTAAAAAATGGAAAGAATAGGAACCAGTAAGGTACCAACGGCAATTACAAATCCAATCCTCGACTCTTGTCTTTGGGCTATTTTCCAAATGGGCCAAGTCCCAAGGAAAGATTCGCGCATGCGAATCCCTCACTTCAGATTTCGAGTGAAGGATTGAATTCCAGTAATATGCCGGGCCAAAATCAGATTGTGGATATCATGTGTTCCTTCGTAGGTCTTGACCGATTCTAGGTTGTTCATGTGTCGCATGATTGGGTATTCGCTGGTCACTCCGTTTGCGCCGTGGATATCTCGAGCCACACGTGCGATATCGAGCGCAATGTCGACGTTGTTCATCTTGGCCAAGCTGACGAATTCAGGAATCCAATTGTCCTCGTCGATTTTTCGACCGAGGTGGTATGCCAACAATTGGCCCTTGGTAATCTCTCGCAACATGGTGGCCAACTTCATCTGAATCAGTTGGAATGCTGCAATGGGCTTGTCGAATTGAATTCTCTCTAAAGAGTACTTCTTAGCCGCATCAAAGCAGGCTTGTGCTGCACCGATACTGCCCCAAGCGATTCCATAACGGGCACGATTCAAGCATGAGAACGGACCAGACAATCCCTTGGCCTTGGGCAATAATCGATCTTTAGGAATCTTACAATCTTGGAAGACCAATTCACTGGTGACTGAGGCACGGAGTGAGTGTTTTCCCTTTTGCTCGGGTGCGGTGAATCCTTCATCGCCCATCTCGACAATGAATCCTCGGATCACACCATCCAACTTGGCCCAAACAATCGCGAGGTCACAAATGGTTCCGTTGGTAATCCACATCTTGGCACCATTCAACAGGTAGTGGTCCCCCATATCTTCTGCCTTGGTAATCATGCCACCGGGGTTCGAACCGTAATCGGGTTCGGTCAATCCGAAGCAACCGATGATTTCACCCTTGGCCATTCCGGGTAGGTACTTTTGCTTCTGCTCTTCAGTTCCCCACTTGTGAATGGGGTGCATTGAGAGTGAGCCTTGGACACTTGCAAACGAACGCAGTCCTGAGTCACCACGCTCTAATTCTCGGCAAACTACACCGTAAGCGGTGTAAGACATTCCAGCACAGCCGTATTCTTCTGGAACAACCATTCCAAGGATACCCATTTCTCCCATGTCTTGAATCCACTCTCTAGGGAATGTACCGTCAAGATAATGCTGCTCAATGTTGGGAATGACTTTCTCATCGACCCAATCTCGGACCATGTCGCGGACCATCAATTCCTCTTCAGTTAGCAAGGCGTCAACATCGTAGAAATCGAGTGCTTCGTATGCCATGTTCGGTGCGCCTATGGTGAGACCTTTGAACATTGCCAACGCCCCCTTAGGGGGCGACTCATGATTTCTTGGCTTTTCTTGCCGCACGTTTCTCGGCCTTTTCCTTGTCAATTCTCTGCTGTTCTGCAGCTTCACGTTTTGCATTTCGACGCTGGAAGTATTTGCGCTGCAACTTTTCACTGTTCATGAAAATCAAGCCGAAGATGACGCCGGGAACCGCGATGAGTACGACCACGGCTAGGATATACGAGATCAGACTGTCCGTCCATACACTGGTTTCGACCGGTGGATGGAAGCCAACGACGGCGCCGAATGATGTCACAATGAAGCCGACATTCGCATCGTCAGTGGTGCCCCATGTTCCAACCAAACGCTCACCCGCAAGTGCGTTGCTGGCATTGGAAACATCGCTGTATTCGACCCACTCATAGGCTTCTGCATTGCTCATGTCCCAGGCGGTGATTTGGAACGGTGCCATTGAGATGAGGGTCTCGCCAGGCGCTCGCTTGTGAATGTGAGTGAACTCCCCACCAAGGTTCGGGATGATTTGAGTGAACAAAGTCGATTGTTCAGGCTGCTGGAGATCTAGTCCCAAACTTCCAATGGCACGCCCTTCGCCAATGGCTGCACAGCGGTTGAATACTGGTTCACCACAATTGACACCCAACCATCGTCGATCTTCACCACCAATCCAATACATGGTGTGATTGGTGTTTGTATCAATCAATGCAATACCATCAGTTTCCGTGGTTACCGCACACAATTGTGCTTCTTCTTGACAAGCAATATCGGTAATATCACTGCCGATTTGGTCGTTAACAATCTCAAACACACCTTGCCCATCTTGCCCCTCATAGTAGGCCCAGATGTAGCCACTTTCGCCCGCCACATAGGCGTAGCTTCCAGCCGCATTCCAAGCAATGGCCGCCATGTCAAGATTCACAAGTTGCGAACTGCCGGTAACAGTAGTCACGGAGTGATCTTCTGCAACGTAGCGAAGCATCAAACCGTTGTCTCCAACCATGAGTGCAGTTTTGCCACGTGGGTGCCAATCAATGGCGCGAATGGTTTCCTCGGTCGGCGTTGCCAATTCCACCTGCTGAGTGGGGTCCGAACCGTCTAGCAGACGAGCATATCCTTCTGCACCGGCGACCAAAACCTTCTGTGTTGTTTCCCCACCAACCGCAATGGCTTCAAGACCTAAATCACGTTCTGCAAGCCAAATCGGGTTGTCCAATTCAACTGCACTTTCTGCGGTGACCGTGGGTATGAAACCAACAGTGAACAACAAAATGGCCAAACCAAATGAGACCCGAACCCGGTTCGCCATCATCCTGTCGACTGAACTCCCGATTATCACCCTTGTCTACACGCTGGCCAGCCGCGACCCTTAACCACAGGTTGGCTCTCCGACGAAACATGGAGACCTTTGAGGTGAAGCGTGGATTGGCCAAGAAATTGGCATCGGAAGGAGGACTTGCGAGTGTTGCTGGCAAGCATTTTGAGAATGTAGACGGTTCTGGTGATGCCTTTAGTGGTAGTCACGGAATCATGACCAGTATCTCTGGTGAGTACAATGCATTGGGTAAATTGGTCGTGGATGTTCAACAAGAACGTCCCGACTTTGACGATCCCGATGCCATGGCCGTTGCCATGGACAGTCGTAAGCGATGGTCAGCATTCCTAGATGAAGCCACAGGATACAATGCCAAGCAGCGTGGTGACAAGGCCAAAGAATTTGCAAAGAAGGCTTCCAAGGCCAAGTCCGGAATCAGTCAGGCGAGACATTTCATGGGGATGGCCAACAATCTCTCCGATGAGGTCAAAGCACAGGCTGAAGAATACATCACTACGATCGAAAACCTGCTTGAAGCGGGTGACAACACCAAGGCAGAGAGCACCGCAAAGAAGCTCTCCAACCTGCTCGAATCTTGATAGGCGATCTCTATGACCATGACTGACAGCGAGAGACTTGAGCTGATCACTGGAGCAGCGCAAGAGGTCGTTGGTGTCGAACACTTGGAAGCGAGAATCGGCGAAGGTGGCGTGATACGCGCTTACGTCGGGTTTGAGCCCAGTGGTAAGGCGCATGTTGGTTGGAAAGTATTGGCCACCAATCTTCGGCGAATGTTGGATGCGGATGTCAATGTCCTAATTTTCCTGGCTGACTGGCATGCTTGGGTCAATGACAAGTTTGGAGGAGATATGGATAAAATTCAGACGACTGGGAAGTACATGGAGGAAGTCTTTCGGGCTCTTCTCGGACATCCTGAAGAGGGTGAGGGTCCCGGTCAACTGCGATTCGCCTATGCTTCTGAAATCATGGATAGCGGCGATTATTGGGCACGAGTTCTTCGTTGTTCCAAAAACATGAGCCTCGCGCGCGCGAGGAGAACATTCAGTATCATGGGTCGGGACGAGGCGAGTGGTGACGGAGATTTGTCGAAATTTTTCTATCCTGCAATGCAAGCGGCTGACATCTTTGAGATGGACATTGATTTGGCCATTGGTGGCATGGACCAGCGTAAGGCACACATGTACATGCGCGAAGTGGCTGACCATTGGAATTGGACCAAAGCCACGTGCATCCATACGCCGATTATTTCGGGCCTCAAGAGCGCCGGTGCTCGAATGGATTCGTTTGATCATAAGATGAGTAAGTCCGATCCATCGGGTGCGATTTTGCTGCATGATTCCCCTGAAAAATTGCGCAAAAAAATGCGAAAAGCATACCTTGACGTGGAGCAAGATGACAGCCCAATTTACGAATTGTTAGAGCACATCATCCTGCCCGAACAAGGTCACATTACCGTGACACCCAAGCCCGAATATGGAGAACCTAGTACCTATGATTCTCTGGAGGGATTCATTACTGCGGTAAAATCTGGGGAAATTCATCCTTTAGATGCAAAATTTGCCGTTGCAGATGCCATTTCCGCTGGATTAGAATCGATGCGAAATCACTTCGAATCCAACCCTTCTTTGCTGGATGCAGTCAATGAAATCACTGGACAGTAGGTTTGGGTGGCGTGACCAACATTGTACGATGAACGTAATCTGTCGCTTTCAGTCGGGGCATCATTGATAGGTGAAGTGGACGCGGCGCAACACGCTCAGGGGGAGCAAGTATGTCTGAAGTGGGTATTGATGATATTGCAATCCATTTTCCTAAGTTGTATCTTGACATGAAGGATTTTGCAGAAATGCGGGATGCGGATTATGGGAAATTGAACAAAGGGCTGGGCCTTTCGGCCATGGCTATACCGGATGTGCACGAAGATACTGCAACCATGGGTGCCAACGCCGTTACACGCCTAATCGACCGAAATGGAATCAAGCCGACCCAAATCGGTCGGATGTATTTGGGAACTGAAAGTGCTCTAGATGGTGCCAAGCCCACTGCGACCTACATTCTCGACATGCTTACACAGCGTTACAGTGGAAGATTCGGTGAAGATTGTTTCCGAAATTGTGACGTTGTGGACATGACATTTGCTTGTATTGGGGCGGTCGATGCCCTGCACAACACACTTGATTGGGTCGCACGAGGAGGCGAAGAAGATGATCGAATCGGCATCGTCGTCTTTAGTGACAACGCAAAGTATGATTTGGAATCCGCTGGAGAATATACTCAGGGCGCCGGTGGTGGGGCGTTATTGATTCGTCACAACCCAAGACTGATTTCCATACCAGATCGTTGGGGCGTATCCACGTCACCCGTACACGATTTCTTCAAACCTCGACGCGAGGTCTCCATCAAATCAGTGATTTCACACGTGGTCCAATTGGCTCGAGAAACAGGCGCATCAATCAAGGAAGGCATGGTAGACCGCATGGTACGCCATCTCCCTGAATCTACTGTACGTAGAATGGGCATCTTCAGCCATGGAGTCGATCGTGTACAAGTTCATCGTGATGAACCAGTATTTGATGGTCAATTCAGTAATCAGTGTTACCAAGATGCCGTCGAAGAGGCCTTCCGAGATTTCCGTTCAAAAGCCATTACAGATGGCCGATGGGATCCGGATGGAGAAACCGTACTAACCGAAGATTGGGCACGTATCATCATGCATTTGCCATATGCATTCCAAGCAAAGCGAATGTTCCCAGCTGTCTTTGCTTACGAACGACGTGGAAGCGCTTCATGGGCCGATGTCGAAACGGAAATCGGCCTGCCCCCCAGCATCGATGATTTTGATGATACTCCCGAGGGACAAGCTGAACATGCCAAAGCCATGGACGGGTATCGACGCAGTATATCCAAGACGCAGGCATATCGCGATTTCCATGCAGATCGTATCGAAAAAGGTCAGCGTGCAAGCTCTCTGATTGGCAATCAATACACGGGTTCAATCTTCTTGGCCATGATGTCGACCTTTGAGTCCGATTATGAGGCCGACAGTCCACTTGATGGCCGTCAATTTGGTCTTTGTGGATACGGTTCTGGTGCGAAAGCGAAGGTATTCGAGGGCATCGTCAGTGATCGCTGGAGAGAAGTGGTCGCCAGTTGGAATCTGTTTGAGCGTATGGCAGGTAGAATGGCCATCGACCAAGTAACCTACGAGTTGCTTCACAAAGGCATTCATGAAGGCAGTGTTCTGAAGCCTAGAGGTGAATTTGCCCTCGTTGAAATCGAGGGTGGAGAAGGTGAACTCGAGGGTGCTCGAACCTATGCTTGGGTCGAGTAATCTTTCAGGGGCCTCATGGGAATCGTTCATAGACGGGATTCGTTGGCGCATCACCGTAGGTGATGATAATGGCTGATATTGCAGTTCTAATGAAACAAGTCCCAGATACGAATGCGAAGATTGTGGTTAGTGGTGGTCGTGTCGATGAAAGTGCCGTGAACAAGTGGTCCATGAGCCCCTTTGACGAGTATGCCTTGGAAGCAGCTTTGGGACAAGGCGGCTCGATTACAGCCATCACCTGTGGACCTGAGCGTGCCAAAAAGATGTTGACCGATGCTGCGGCGGTAGGTGCAACAGATCTCATGCACATCATGGTTGACGACCTTTCAGCACTCGATTCAAATCAAATTGCGACCATCCTAGCGGCCGCGGTTGAGAAATCCGGAGCCACAGTAGTCTTCTGTGGCAAGCAAGCGGCCGACACCAATGCGGGATCAACGGGTCCCGGTGTTGCAGAAATGATGGGTGCAGGTTGTGTGACTATGGTCAGTGAATTGACCGGTGACGCCTCAGGGTTCATGGCATTGCGCCCCAGTTCAAGTGGGATGGAGCGGGTCAGCGTCTCTGCGCCCTGTGTCATCGCATTCGACAAAATGAGCACAGAACTTCGTCGACCGAACGTCAAGGGTATTATGATGGCCAAGAAAAAGGCGGTGGAAACGCTAACCATTGCTGACTTGGGATTGGACATCGGTTCAGCATCAATCAGTCTAGAAAATCAATCTCCACCGGCCGAAAAATCCGCAGGGCAGAAATTTGAGGGTGCTGAAAATGTCCCGACTGTGGTTGCTAAACTGCGTGATGAAGCGAAGGTGATTTGAGGAGGAATAATCATGGTAACAGTCATTGCAGAAATTTCAGGAAACAGTCTACACCCCGTCACAGCCCAACTCGTGGGCGCAGCAGGGGGCAACGCAACAGTTCTTTGCCCAGGTGGCATTGGAGCGAGTGAAGCAGCCGCTATTGCCGGAGTTGCAAAGGTCATCTCGGTTGAAGGCGATTGCTTTTCAGCATTCGATGGTGGCTCATGGGCCTCTGCTCTTGGTTCTGTAGCCGAGGGGCGTATTTTTGCAGCCTCTACAGCCATGGGTCGAGAAATCGCTGCGCGTATGGGTGCCTCCAAAGGTGTTGCTGTGGTGCAAGACGTCACGAGTATCGATGGTAATTCCGTGACACGCCCGATTTATTCGGGTAAGGCTATGGAAACCTTGACTGTAGCGGATGATACAATCCTAACCCTACGACCAAACACCTTCACAGCAGCCGCAGATGGTGGTAGTGCCGAAGTCAGTACCGTGAATCAGAGTGCAGATGTTGCCACATCTGTCAAGGAGGCCATTGCCAAAGCCACTGAGCGTCTTGATGTTGCAGATGCAGACATTGTCATCTCGGGCGGTCGAGGTATGGGTAGTATCGAAAATTTCAGCCACCTTGAAGCGATTGCAGATCAATTGGGTGCTGCAGTCGGTGCGTCAAGAGCAGTCGTCGATGAGTGGGGGATGTCTCACAGTATCCAAGTTGGACAAACGGGTAAGACAGTCAATCCTAGCCTATACATCGCTGTCGGAATCTCGGGTGCCATCCAACACCTTGCAGGCATGCGTTCATCAAAGTACATCGTTGCCATCAACAAGGATGCTGATGCACCCATTTTTGGTATCGCTGATTACGGAATTGTTGCGACTTGGGAAGATGCACTACCAGCATTGGCCGAAGCTCTGTCCAACCTCTGAGATGATTTTGTGACCGACCCCCTCGTGGTCGAACCCTCTACATCTCACGATGCGTCAATCATCTGGATGCATGGATTGGGTGCAAGTGCCTACGACTTTGTGGACATGCCTAGGCTTATTTCTCGCCCTGGGACACGTTGGATTTTCCCGAATGCACCAGTTCGTCCTGTCACTTTGAACAACGGATGGAAGATGCCATCTTGGTTTGATATCCGATACCTTGCAGGGCAATCAGAAGGAGAGAGAGAATGTCCAATCGAGGCACAAGAATCCTCTGAAATCATCGCTGAAATCATTGAATCCGAGCACAATAGGGGCATCCCTTACGATCGGATCGTATTGGTGGGATTCAGTCAAGGTGGTGCGATGTCGCTCTTCACCGGTTGTCGATTCCCCCATCGAATTGCCGGTATGGTCTGTCTTTCAGGCTACTTATTATTCCCAGAACAGCATATTCAATCATCTTCTGATGCCAATCGAGAGGCTCGAATATTGCTGTGTCACGGTATCCGAGATGACATGGTTCCGTTTACTGCCGGCGAACAGAGTGTTGCCTTCTTGCGAGAGCATGGTTGGTCTGTTGAATTCGAATCCTATCCGATGTTCCATGAAGTTTGCATGCCCGAAATCAACCGTGTTGGTGAATTCCTGGCAAGTATCTTGGATTAATCATCCAATAAATCGTAGGTATCCTCTCGGGTTGTCCCTTGGACTTGAACCGTAATCGTATCCGTACTACTCTCTCGAGCCGGATCACTGACCGTCAAAGTGAACGTATGGTTGCCAATCGGTAGGCGTACCTTAACCATCGGAGTATCTCCTATTTTTTTCGACATACCATCACGCCAAATCCATTGCTCAATCCCCTGGCTTCCAGGTGAGGTGGCTGAACCATCCAACAGAACGATTGCCGTCCCATCTTGGGTGGCATCGACAATCTGATCGGTTCCTGCATCCGCAGAGGGAGGGACATGTGAAATGAAATCATCATTTGAAAGACCTACCATTAAGTCGGTATCGTCCTCTTCGATTTTTGCCATCTGCTCAATCTCATCGTCCAACATAGCAAACAATTCGGAGTCATCGATTGAAGGTCTTCCCGCGTTCAGTTTCTGTTGTTCTTCAGGTGTCAGGAACGATGCCATGTCTTGTCCATCATCGGCATACAGATCGTCATCAGCACTAGCCACTGGAGATTTCAATTCCGCACCTTCAGTAAATTCGAGCAAGTCAGCATCGATTTCAGAGTCCGCAGAAAGGGCATAGGGTGTGGCGTTGGGGTCAATCCAAAGAATTCGATTTTCACGGGTGTAATCATTTTGGTTATCACCACTCAATGCGATTCGTGTTCCATCTTGGTTCGATACGATTGACTCGACCAAACCGCTATGTTCACATCTCCAAACTTCTTCACCATCAGCATCGATTCGATGCAGGTAGAACCAAGATGCAACCAGTAAATCTTCTCCATGACGGCGTAAGTCGTTAATCGTGTACATGGATTTCCATAACGGCTGCTGTGACAAATCCTCTGTCAATTTGACAACAGTACCATCAAAATGACCTGAAATGGCTCCCATTCCATCCGCTACCAAGCACACACTGCGCGATCGAATTTCTTCTGAATGAAGTAGTTCGCCGATTGAAGACCATCTCTCAAGCGCGATTTGTGCGATTTCGGAAGGCGTGATACCCATGACTTCTCGGCACAGTAGGAGAGAACCATCGTGCAGAAAACACATCGATGAAATCATTTCACCATCGTCTTGTACAGGTGTTCTTTTCCAGCGTAGGTTTCCACTTGAATCGAGGACGTATACGTGCCCCTCGTCATCGTTTACCGCGATTCCAGTCCCATCACTTGCGACCGTGAGTCCAATCAATTCGCCTGAAGAAAATCGGCCTCGCTGAACACCATTCTCAGTCATGATGTGAACGTGACGGCCACCATCGATACATGCAATCAGAGTGCCATTGTTTGAGATGTCCATCAGGTCGCACCCACCCCCAACAGAATGGGTCCACCGCCTTCCTCCCAAGCGTTCATGGCCGTACACATCGCAGGTATGGGTCCCGACAACAATCATCTCTCCATGCGCAAAACGGATATTAGTGACTGAATCTTCAACATTAAACGGTTCCAGAGGTTTTGGGGAATTTGACATGTCGAGAATCCGAACAGTTCCATCCTCACTCCCCCATACCATCCACTTCCCATCCGATGAAACATCGATGGCCTGAACGATGGTCTCACACTCAATTTCCGAAATCGGGTCGATGACCATCGGCATGGCTCGTGACTCAAGGTCAACATCTTGAGAGTGCCGCCAGAATGATTAGGAAAACACCTTGGTTCTTAGGTCCTCAATTTCGCTTTCGCTCCATCCCACGAGTGGCTCCAAATACACTAGGGGCGTCCGTACATCTTCACCTTCGCCAATGCTTGTTGGTGCTTCGGCGAGCTCGTAAGCTACGATCCCCCATGGCTCTGGATTTGAGACCCCACCGGGGCCCGTTACCAATTGTGTGCTGTATCTCTGTGAGGCTAGGGCTGGATCCCATTTTTCAAGTGACTTCGCAGAACCAGTGATGGGTTTAATCCGACATCCTCTGTGCATCATCAACCAAGCTGAAAGCATGTCTTCCTCAGATTCCAAATTGGCTAAAACCAGTCCTTGAACGCCCGAGGGCAAGCCTCCTGGACCCATGAATCGGGTGCCGAGGAGATGCACCTTGTCGGGGAATAAAGCGACCCGAAGGGCCCAATCAGGATTCCGTAAATTGACCTTCAAATCGACTTTTTCGAGAACCTTTGCACCGACAGTACTCGCAAATGATTGACTGGTCCACTCGCCTCTTTCTCCGTACCGTCTACACTTTACTGCGAAGGTACCGGATGGGTTGGGATTTCGCTCAAGTGCCAATTCGGCAACCGCTTCAGGATCCAGTCCAATTTCGGTAAATGGGTCGACAGCGTTTACACCAAATGTATGCTTTAGAGCATCCACAATTTCATCTTCTTGGTCTCCACGAACGTAGACGATTCCTCCATCAGCACGAATTTCAATCTTCGCACCCCGAAGTCGACATTGAGCAATGAGGGTTTGAATCAAGACTCGCGTGAATTGTTTGCGAACCGGCCTGGATTTTAGCATGGATTCCCCAATGCGGACCATCCATTGGCCCATCATATCACCTCAGGGTTCGTTATGGATTTCGATAATCTCATCATTCTTGATCTGAGCTGACTTTGCAGCATCATTGCGAGATTTTTCCAATTTCTCAAGATAGGCAGAATCAATGTCTCCTGTTACATACTCACCATTGAAGCAAGAAGTGTCGAACGTGTCGATATTTCGCGAACCGCCACTGCAGGCATCAATGAGGTCGTCCAATGTTTGATAAATCAACCAGTCTGCACCGATTTTCTCACTTACTTGTTCTTGCGTACGGCCATGAGCGATGTATTCAGTCTTGGCTGGCATGTCGATTCCATACACGTTTGGATGAATAACCGGGGGTGCTGCACTGGCAAAGAAGACTTTGTTAGCACCAGCATCCCTCGCCATTTGAACGATTTTCGCACTCGTATTTCCTCGAACGATACTGTCGTCAACCAATAGCACGTTTTTACCCTCAAACTCGTAAGGGATTGGATTTAGTTTCTTGCGCACACTGTCTTTTCGAATCGCTTGTCCTGGCATGATAAATGTACGGCCAACATAACGATTCTTCACAAATCCTTCACGAAACGGGACACCCAGATCCTTGGCCAACTCCATTGCAGCAATTCGACCACTGTCTGGGACGGGGATGATCACATCAATGTTTGAATCTGGGAATTCTTTTGGGATTCTAGATGCGAGTTTTCGCCCCATCTTCAATCTTGCACGATGTACACTAATTCCATCGATGATTGAGTCTGGGCGTGCGAAGTAAACATGTTCGAAAATACAAGGCGAATAAGTTGGGGATTCTGCACATTGTTTCTCATAGAACTGCCCCCCTGCTGTGATGAAAACGGCTTCACCTGGGTCGACGTCTCTGACGATTTCACAACCCAATGCTTGCAAGGCAACAGATTCCGAGGCGAGAACCCACTCCTCTCCGCCATTTACACCCTCACGTCGACCTAAAATCAGTGGGCGAATTCCCCATGGATCGCGAAATCCGAGAATCCCATAGCCAGTAATCATGGCGATGATGGCGTAACCACCACGGCACCTCTCGTGGACCTTGGCGACCGCATGGAAAATATCGGCCACATCAAGATGTAAATCTTCACCAATGTACATTTTTCCTCGCTTGTGCAATTCATGTGCGAAGATATTCATCAATACTTCAGAGTCACTGTTGGTGTTAACGTGTCTCAGGTCTTCCCTGTACAGTTTTGTTCTCAGTTCATCGGCATTGGTCAAGTTGCCATTGTGAGCAAGTGAAATTCCATGCGGTGAATTGGTGTAGAACGGTTGGGCTTCAGCGCAAGAAGATGTTCCAGCAGTGGGGTATCGGACGTGACCGACCCCCATATGTCCAGCCAAGGTTTCCATGTGGCGCTGTTGGAAAACATCTCGAACCAGGCCGTTTGACTTCCTCTGGAATAGTTGCTCTCCATCACAAGTCACGATTCCGGCAGCATCCTGTCCGCGGTGCTGCAAAACAGTAAGTCCGTCGTAGATGATAGGTGACGCAGGGGTCCCGACTTGGGCGACGACACCGATGATGCCACACATAGGGGTACCCGAACCGTCGTCGGACTGGCGGCTTTAGAGTTTGACGGCGTCCCTAAAGGGACGAAAACCGCTCATTTCTTCTGATACATGGTGCGATTTCGCTTATTCCAGCGATACCCACGCATCTTTGAGGTGACACCAAATCCACAGGAAGCACATTGGCGCTTTTGCTTGTGGTAGCTGTGGCGTCCGCAGCGACGGCAACGGATATGCGTGGACTTCTGGCGCTTGCCCATGCTTGGAGTACCCTTACTCATCTTGACACCTCAGCGGCTCGGCGACCAACCCTCTGTATATCAGGGTTGCCACCCACCCTATGGACGTGTTAACTCACTCATTCAGTTCGATTGAGACGTCGCCACCGGTTGACTCCATCTCTAAAAGCGGGTCAGCGACATGTTCTCTTCCTGTAACCAACGCCAACAGCAAACCGAATACCAGCCCCACTGCGGTCAGCATTGCCGTGAGCCCAGAAAGTAGGATGGCTCCACCCTCACGCATTCCATCAATGGATTTGCCATATTCGGAGTGGGCCAAGTACAATGCGACTACAGAGAGGCATACCAAGCCAGCGATTTGCTCTTTCCATTGTGAATGGCGATGCAAGGAACCGAGACTGATCATGAGCAAGGCGATGCTGGTGCCGCCGAAGGCCAAGATGAATCCTCGAATCGCTTCCTCTGCTATGGTAGAGAACTCAACACCACCTGAGAGTTGCCAGACCAACAGGTCCATGCCGATGGCGATGACCAACATCAGTAACGCGACAGGTTTCCACCAGTTACCCTTCTGTTGCGTCATTCTTCGCCCTCCATCAGGTTGAGGTTCGTTCGTAGAACAGCCTCAACTACACTCTTCTCTTCCTCGGTCAAAGGGGCGACAACGTCAGGGTCGGGTGCACGTTTTTCAGCGATATAGACCAAAGCAATGAATGCGATTAATGCGCTGATTAACCCAACCAATCCTCCGAATAAAAACATCAGTTCACTCCAATGAATTGAATGCCAACCCGAGGCAGCCATCCCCTGTGAACCATTGTGCATAATTTCGTAGAACATCAGTCCTCCAGCAATGGTCAATCCAGCCAAGGTTAGTGCCTCCTTGTGCCGCTCTTCACCCATCATAACACAGAAGGCCCCGGCGAGTGCAGAAATCAAAATTAGAATCGTCAAGAAGGCATCGACCCATGCTCCCCAGGTGGTTTGACCGATTCCATTGGCGATGGCTGAAGGGGGTTCGGAAATCAGCATCCATGCGATCCAAACCAAACCGAAGTAGGCCATGAAAAACCCCATCGGCCTTAATCCACGGGGAAGGGGTCCAACAGGTGAGGGTCCCGAGAAGGTGGCAATCAATGTCCCTACGGCCATGCATGTGACGGGCACCAGCATGTGCAAGAATACCGCGAGAAGAGCAGTTTCTGGACCATCCTCGCCACGAGTGGTGATGCCGAAAGAGACTACCAATGCGATGGATAGGAAAAATCCGGGGAGTGCCAATTTTTTCCGTGGGTCTTTACGATCGGTGATCCAGAATCCAATGGAAAGGCACAACAAGGCCAGCGGTAGCCAAAAGCCAATCCGCGGGTCCGATACCTCGAACATGTGACGACGCCATGGTTTAGGTTCATCAAGGTTGACCGACTTTGCGGCGCAGTCACTTGTTTTACTGTCTTATCGCGCGCGACACCCTCATATAGAGGCCGATGTTCGCAGGCTCGCACCCAACGGTGAGGAGGCTCAACTATGGTCAAAATGCCACGACAGGTCAAGCGGTACAGCCCCAAGGCTGGACGCCACACCATGCACACCGTTGAGCGCGTAAAGAAGCGCCGTGCGAGCGAATTGAAGTGGGGACAGCGCCGCTTCCGCCGAGTCATGGCTGGATACCGCGGTTTCCCACGTCCCAAACCCGAGGGCCGCGAAAAGCCTACGAAGCGAGTGAATATCATTTACCGTTGCACAGAAACCGGTAAGGCACACACTCCTCCATGCAAGCGAGCGAAGAAATTCGAACTCGTCGACAAATGATTCAGGTGAAACAAATGGCGGGCAGTAAGTTCCTACGTGTACATTGCAGAGATTGTGGTAATGAGCAGATTATTTTCGAGCGAGCGAACACCGTAATCAACTGCGGTGTTTGTGGCTCAGTTCTCTCCCGCCCCGCGGGTGGAAAGGCGCAACTTACAGGCGCAACCGTAGCTGAGACCCTCGAGTAAAGGGGGTCAAGCAATGTCTGATCAAGATACTTGGCCGGAACTCGGTGAATTCTTGGTTTGTACCATCGGTTCAGTCAAGCAAAACGGTGTTTACGTTGATTTAGATGGTTACTCGGGCCGAGAAGGATTCATTTTCATTGGTGAAGTTGCCTCAGGATGGGTCAAGAATATCCGCTCCATCGTTCGAGAAGGGCAACGTGTTGTTGCCAAAGTCATCAAGGTCAAGAAAGACAAGCGCAGCGTCGAACTGAGTATAAAATCCGTGAGTGATGAACGTCGCAGAGATACTCTTCAGCGCTGGAAGAATAAACAACGAGCCGGTCAATTGCTTCGTATTGTTGGCGAGCGCTCCAATTGGGATGAAGGCAAGATTTCTGAAATGAGTGTAGAATTGAGTGAAACCTTTGGAGGACTTTATGCTGCATTTGAGGAAACAGCCATCGAGAATGATGCGCTCAAAAATGAAGGATTTGAAGGGGAATGGACGGCTGTATTTATCGAGACAGCGGTTGAAAACATCATCCCAGAATTCGTCAACATCCGTGCCACTGCCGACATACAGATTCATGGAAGTGAGGGGATTGAGATTATTCGAAAGGCACTCTCTGCCGCGGAAGATTGCGCATCAAAAGAAGAAGAGGTTGAAGTCTCAGCTTACTACGATGGTGCACCCGAATACAGGATCGAACTGAAAGCCCCCGATTGGGATGTTGCTGAATTACACTGGGATTTGGTTGAGGCAGCGATTTCAAAGCATATCAGCGCCGAAGTCGGTAAGGTCGAAATCTCTCGCCAATGAACCCCTGAACAAGAGAGAGGTTCAAAGGCCTCGCAAAGAAGCGACGCGTTATGGCTCGGACACGATTGCAGAAATGCACGACCTGTGGCGCATATGGCTTGTCTGAAACCTGTGCTGAATGCGGCGCACCTGCACAGGCTGCTGTACCCATGCGCTTTTCACCGGAAGATTCGCGTGCGGACATTCGGCGGAAATTAAAGAATGTAGAGTCAGAAGCGTGGGTCAATCAATTACCCTCCCCGGAGGATGAGCAAGAATGACAGCTTCAGTCCATTGGCTTGGAACTGAAGGATTGCCTGAGCATCAACTCCTCATCGTCGCTGTTCCCGGAGTGGGAAATGTTGGAAAACTCGTGGTAGATACCCTCAATGAAGAGCAAGATGCGAACCTTATCGGTCGAATTATTCATCCTGATATGCCCCCTCATTCCGTACTTGAAGGCGGTTTGTTGGTTCCCCCACATCTCTCAATTCATGCCGTAAATTTGGACAATTCAAAAACGGTCATCACCATCTCTGGAAATGGACAGCCGATGACCCCTCGAGGTCAACATGAAACAGCAGAAGCCATTTTGCAACTCGCCAATATTCATTCTACACCTTTCGCGGTCGTTCTTGCAGGATTGAGTGCCAATCCCGGCGACGAACAAATCCATCTTGCCAGCCCTTCAGATGATACGACATCTGAGTTGAAGAAGCGAGGAATTCCTGTGAGCTCAGAACAACCCTCTGGGGGCATGCTCGGCTTGGCGGGACTCATTGTCTCTCTCTCTCCAATGAGTGGTGTAAGGGCAGCAGCCTACTGTGCAGAAACGGTGGGGACCAGTGTCGATGTTGTGACTGCAGATCGTCTAGCACATCGTCTGAGTTTGGACTTTGAGTTGGGCCTTGCTTTACCCATTGATAATACTCGAGAAATGGCTGCACGTTTGCTCTCGATGATGGAAGGGAAAGAAATTGCAGGCATTGATTTGAGTGAAGATGAATCAGGTGCAGGCTTCTACGTTTAGACTCGTCAGACTTATCTCAAACTTGATTCTCGACGTGCTATAGCCGAGATCGCATAGCCCGGTATTGCGGTGGATTCGAAATCCACTGTTCTCGTGACGCGGGAGTTCAAATCTCCCTCTCGGCGCCAAAAACTCATCAAGGGAAGGCTTCAGCGATAGACATGGAGGTCGGCATTTCCCATGAAGGTGAGCGTACAATTCAGCAGTATGATTCACCTGTGACCATCGCCAAAGTCCTTGAGAGAATGGAAATACCACCTTCAACCGTACTCACGGTTGTGGGGGGCCAAATAGTACCTCATACATCCACCATCACCGGGGATATAGAGATTGAACTAATCATCGTATCTAGCGGTGGTTAATCTTCACGACGACTGAGAATCGCCAAGCGTGTGTTCTTCTGGAACTTGATTTCCGGACGTCCAAAGAATTCAGAGTAGACACCGTTCAGAATGGCGATTTCATCCCCCGGTCGAACTGAACGGGCACTGGGTGGGACGGCAAAGGCATAGGCGACGATGTCAATGCTCCCGGTGCCATCCTGGATAGTTAAGCGCCATTTTGGTTTGCCCGAACCAGAGCGAAATTTCTGCCATGTCGTGTCACGAATCGTCATGACTCTGCCCACTACACTACCGGCTGTGGTCATCCCAACAATTTGTTCCCCATCGGCATCATTTGGATCGATGATTTCAATTTCTGAAAGGTCATCCAATTCGACACTTGGAGTCAGGTTCCATTCTGTGGGTCGGCCCCCCTTAATGCGTACATGCGCCCCATTTGCAATTCGACGTGTAATTCGTTTTGGTTTCGGGAAAAAGCAATTTTTCACTTCGACACGGTCCACACCTTGTTGTAGATTGAATTTGATTTGGATGTTCCCTTCTTCATCGCTTTGGGGGGACAACAGTCCAGTGACTTCACCACAGATGTCAATTCTTGTACGCAATTGATTTGAGGGTGTAATGGGCCATTGTCGCCCTTCATGTTGCAAACGATCCATGTTTGGCAATTCACTTCGGTTTTCTCCATTCGGACAGATGCTTCGATGAGTACAATCGATACATCGTGCGAGAGGGTCCTCACTCGTACCCACGTGAATTCCGCCCGCTTCAAACAATTCAAGTGGCGCCGGTTTGGCCGGATAATCGACAACATCTTCACTTCGTTTTTCAAAGAGTGAATCATAGGTTTCACGAAGTTGAATGTCCAATTCCAACAGTCGTTCTTCATCCGGTGCCGAGACTTGTTTCACTTGATTGGAACCTGCATACCAGATTCGTAGGTCTTGGACTCGCGATGAACGCCCGTGGGTTTCCCACCATAACCATGCATAAATCTCCAATTGCAGCACATATCCGGATGAACGATCGTTGTCTCCCATCGCTGCTTTGAGATCGATGATTGAAACATGTCCTTCCCAATCGTAGACAAAATCGTATTCGCCCCAAAACCAATGTTCAGGGTGAATGGTTCCGAGGCTGAATGTTCCTGCGTCGGGGTCGACAAACCAAGGACGTGCAATTTCCCAAGCTTCCATCAGTGTGCAGTCACCTGTGGTTGCAGCAGGGTGTGGGGTGTCCCAATCGTATGGAAACCCATCGGGTGCAGGCCATTTTGGACGATTACCAGATCTAAATTCCGATAGTTTTGGTCCACCATTCATCTGCAAACAGCGTTCAACTTCTGTGAGGTGAAAATCGATGGTGGCATAGGCCATTTTCTGCATCAATTCATCATCCAAATCTGCACCGCTACCGATCGACATCGGATTGTCTTCGAATTCTTCGACATGGATCTGCTTGACCACTGGGAGGTGGATATCACATCGAGCCTGAGCCCATGTTCGGAGTGATTCGATTGAGTCCAA
>DAHO01000033.1 GCA_002498455.1 Euryarchaeota archaeon UBA602 | reverse complement strand
CATTTGTTGTTCGGTTGGATGGCAATGGAAATGGCGCTTGGGCTCAGGGTGCGCACTCTTACAGTAGCTGTGGCGCAGAGAATAGCAACGTCAAGGTCGTATCGCACCCTGACGGTTCAGCCACAATCGCCGGTTCGACAACTTATGGATTGGATTTCGATGGGAATCAAATCTCACACAATTCGAACACTTATCGGTATCTTGCCCATGTGGATGCTTCAGGAAATTGGCAATGGGCGAAGAATATCACTCAATCGTCCTATTCGATGGGTGCAAACACCGACAATGCAATCTTGGAAACCTTGAGTGATGGAAGCATGCTGTTTGCGACAGCCCAGTTTAACAGTTACTGCGGCAGTGGTTGTACACTGAACATGGATGGTACCAGTCTAGACATCGAGAATCAGTATTACGTCGCAGCCATGCGATTGGGTACGGATGGTTCTCAACATTGGGCTCAAATGTTGGGCGATTCTTGGGGCTCACAAACAACGAGCGGAAGCATGTATTCTACAGTGGATGGCGATGGAATGGTCAATATCCTCATCGATACTGAAAACTCCCCGTCTCTTTGGAGGATGTTTGGTCTTTCAGACGATGGTGATTTGGCATACTACACTGGATCATACGGGGGGTCATCGTATGGTTCCGTCTCTGATATGGGGGCCGATCACTTTGGCCAACCGTATTTCATTGCAAATCTGAGGGGCACTCAATGGGGCAAGAACACCCTATTGAATACTTACAGTAGCAATGGTCAATCCACACCGTCTTCGACGTATTTGTTACGAATGTTCGGTTCTGCAGACCATGCTGCGAATCACACCCTGATTGGAAACAATTCGAATGTCTACTTGCCCGCCATGGGTGCGGCTTGCAGTGGTTATGCCACGATGTCATGTGGAAGCTACGCCAGTTGGACCTTGTATCCAAGCCCACCATCTGGATTGAGTTTAGATTCAAACACAGGACGTCTCGTCGGAACGCCCAATCAAATGGTTGCGAATGCAACCTACATGCTGAATGCGACCATCACTTCACCGGTGACTCGAACCCTTTCGGTCAACATCACCTTTGGAATTGCACCCGAGGCTCCAACTGTCACTTGGGATGACAACATGACTCAGACGATCACTCGTGGAGATGCGATTGTCACAGTGACTCCGACGATTGCCACACCGCAATATGTGGCATCGTTTGTAGCTGAACCTGCACTACCTGCAGGTGTGACCTTGGACCCTGTCACGGGTGTTCTTTCGGGTACGCCAACAGGGAACATGACGACTGCAGTCTTTACCCTGAAGTCTTGCAACAGTTGGGGACTTTGCAACGAAGGCTCAGAATTCACGCTAACTGTAGTGGAACCACTTCCTGTAATTTCGTATTCGGATACAGAATATGAATTCCCCAAGGAGGCTCCGATCACTCCATTGGTGCCAACCAACTTGGGTGGCATGGTCGAGACTTGGGAGGTCTCACCTGATTTGCCCTATGGTTTGACCTTGGATGAGGAGGGAATCATCTCAGGAATTCCCGTTGGGAATACGCCTGCGGCCAACTATACCATTTGGGCTAACAACTCGGGCGGTAGCGCCAACGTAACCATCTCTATAGCCGTCAACGGGACTGGAATGTACGTATTCTACCCCTACGATGAGCAGCGTTTGGCCATTGATCATCCAATCTTGACCATCTACCCGTCCTCACTTGGGGCCGTGCCGATTACCTGGTCGATTACTCCTGATTTGCCAGACGGTCTAGAGTTTGGAACGGCAAACGGAACCATTTGGGGTACGCCCACGACATTGACCGACTTGGACACTTACACGGTCTTCGCACAAGGATTTGATTTGGATGCCAATTCATCAACCACCCTGACCATTGTCATCCTGCCCGATTTGGATGGCGACGGGATTCCCGATGAATCAGACCCTGATTCAGATGGTGACGGTTGGTACGATGATTACGAAGTGCAATGTGAAACCGATGCCAGTGATCCAAACAGCAGACCGTACGATTCAGACAACGATGGCATTTGTGACAGCATTGATGACGACGATGGTTCGATGATTCTGATGGTCTATCCATCCGCCGTGCTTGAGCTGTCACTCAATGTCACCATGCTCGACTTCGTTCCTTACGCTGCAGGTGGAGACATCGACACATGGGAGATTAGCCCTGCATTGCCATTGGGATTGAACTTCGATGGTGTTAGCCCTGCGCGTTCAACAACGCATACGGGTGTCATCTCAGGAACGCCCACTGAACTCCTAGACCCAACCTTGTACACGGTTTGGGCCAACAATTCAGAAAACAGTGCAACCTATACCATCATGGTGTCAGTACTGACTGACAATGACCTGGATGGTTTGCCAGACATCTATGATGAAGACGATGACAACGATGGTTGGTCTGACGAAATGGAAGACCTGTGTTCGAATGATGGAATGGATGAATCCAGTACACCACAGGACACAGATAGCGATGAGTTGTGCAACTCGATTGATGAAGACGACGATGATGATGGCTTCACCGATGAAGAGGAAGCCACCTGTATGTCTGACCCTGAGGATGCCAATGACACTCCATCAGACTTGGATGGCAACGGCGTCTGTGATGCTCTTGAATCTGATACCGATGGTGATGGCTGGGCTGATGGCCTAGAGAATGCCTGTGGTACTGATCCGATGGATTCGACTAGCGTGCCTGATGACAACGATGCAGACCAATCGTGTGACATCTTGGATGATGACGATGACAACGATGGCTCACCTGATGTAGATGACGCATATCCATTCGACTCTGGTGCTCATACCGATACAGATGGTGATGGGGACCCGGACACCATCCTGTATTCTCCATACTTTGGAACCCTTGTTGAAGACATGGATGACGACGATGATGGATGGAACGACACCGTTGAGATTGACTGTGGAACTGAACCACTGAATGCTTCAAGCACACCGGTCGATGCCAATGATAACGGCATCTGCGATGTCAATGATGATTCAGAAGCGGAAGGCGACACGGATGATTCACCCGATGATTCCAACTCAGGTACGAGTCAATATCTCAGTTGGACCGCATGCTGTATCCTCCTGCTCCTGCTTCTGTTACTCCTCCTCGTATTGCTACGAGGGAGTGACAAATCGGTCATGACACTGATTCGCAATTTCCGAGATGCAGAGCCAGAGCATACGACTTCCAAGCCGGTGTTCGTCTTCGGTGTCGGTACGCGTGAGGATCCATTCATGCTCGAACCCGTTGAGGGCATTGCCATTGGATCATTGGCCGAGAGCAAGGAACTGATTACCATCGACAATCTCGATGCAGGCAGCATCATCCGGTTCAATGACATGAACAACCGTCAAAATGAAGGTCGATTCCGAATGGATTCCATCGAGGTTCACGATGATGATGGTGAAGGCAATGGATCCATCCAATTCCGATTGATGTTCGATGACAGTCTAGCCTATGGCTCCGAAATTGGCAATGAATACGAGGGACTCATCAAGTGCGGTGTATCCTCTGTTTACTTCCAGTGGAATGTCCAAACCAAGGAATCAGATTCTGATCGAAAGGCTCGTGAAAAGGCCGAAGCAGAAACTCGCAAGGCCGAAGAGGCCCGAATTCGAGAAGAAGCCAAGGCAGAGGCCAAGGCAGAGGCTGCAAAAGAAGCCGAGAAAGAGAAGAAGATGCGAGCCGAAGTTGAAGAAAAGCTCCGTGTGGAGGCAGAGGCCAAAGCCCGAATTGAAGCTGAAGCCAAAGCCAAGGCAGAAGCCGAGTTGAAGGCCAAGGAGGAAGTCGCCAAGGAACGAGAGGCCGCAGAACGACAGGCCAGCAAAGAAGCCGCAGCCCTGGCTCAAAGAGATGCGGAACAACGCTTGGCTGAGATGGAAGAAAAGATGGCCGCCAAGATGGCTGAAATGGAGCAAAAGATGGAAGGGCTTTCCAAGAAGGAAGCCGAACTTGCTCGCGTTGCAGCCAAGGCAGAATTCATCGATTTCCAGACCCTAGGTGTCGCGATTACAAGAGTCATATCCAAGCCGGTAGAAAAGGGCGCAAAGGAAATCTCCATTGGCGACACTTCTGACTTCGATGAAACGGGTTCAGCATGGGTTCAGGACGACGAAGGTGGCATGAACATCTCGTGGACCGGAAAGACTGCAACCGCATTGACGGGTGTCAAGGGCTTGAAGAGAGGCTTCGCGGCTGCTGCAACTGTTACTGCCAGCGATGATCTTCAGAGAATCAAGGGTGTTGGACCTTTCATTGAAGACAAGTTGAACGCTTTGGGAATTTACACATTCCTTCAGATTTCCAAGATGACTCCGGAAATTGAAGAACAAGTGAACGTAGCTATCGAGTTCTTCCGTGGCCGTGTTCGAAGAGACAAGTGGGCTCAACAAGCAAAGAAATTACACGAAAATAAGGAGTGATTTGAGTGGTGAATATTGCAGATTCAATTCAGTTGGGAATTGACACCTTGAATGGGTTGGATTGGTATTTCCAACTCCTGATTTGCATTGGTCTCAGTTTTCTTGCAGTCTATGCTTTGAGACGATTTGTACTTCGAAAAATTGCTGAGTTGGTGAACGATACCGAGGTGGGTTGGGACAACGATCTGTACATTGCCTTGGAGTCCAAAATCAACATTTTCTTCATTGCAATTTGTGTGAATGTCTCATTGCTGTGGGTCAATCCAGATCTTCTGTCATCGATCTTCCCACTACTGAATTCCCTGTACATTTTGCTGTTGACGATGATGTTGACGACAACCGTCAAGATTGCCACACCCCCACTGATGGCGCTCATGAACAACAACAAGAAAGGCGGTGTTTCGGTTACTGGAGGAAATCACTTCGTCAGTATCATTGTTCGAATTGTGATTTGGCTGATTGGTATCAACGCCATTCTTGCAGAATTGAGCATTGAAATTACGGGAATCTTGGCATCCTTCGCTTTGTTCTCATTGATTATCGGTTTGTCTCTACAACACACGATTGGAAATATTCTGAACTCATTCATGCTCGCCATGGACAGTCCCTTTGATGTTGGTGATCGGATTGAGGTTGAGGGGATTGAAGGTCGAGTTGTCTCGACTGGCATCTTGTCAACCAAGTTGTTGACCTACGCTGAAGAGTTGATCATCATTCCAAACAACACTCTGGTGTCGGCGAAAATCCGCAACATGGCTCGTGGTGGAGGCGACGGTCAACCTCGTCGAATCAACCTCCTCATCGATGTCGGTGCGGCTTACGGTGAGGAACCACCGCATGTAAAGCAGGTGCTCATTGACATTGCCAGAGATTGTCCGTACACTGTTGATGAACCCGCACCGCGGGTTCTGTTTGTCAACCTAGGAGAGTACTCAATTGATTTCAGAATCTATGCTTGGATTGACAATTACTCCGATGAGTGGCCCGCCAAAGACTGGATTCATCAGCGGGTGTTTGAGCGATTTGCTCAGGAAGGCATTGAGATTCCATTCCCGACATCAATCGAGCTGCCCGAAGTCCCTACCGGCTCAACGGATGCAGCAAAGAAGCGGAAGAAAGCACGTCAGAAGGCGGCTCGCATTCAGATGTCCAAGGACGAGAAGTTCTATCGAGAGGAGCGAGATGCCCTCAAATCACTTCTCGAGGACTTGGAAGAACAGCTCAAGGATGCCACACTCGGTTCAAGACAGAAAGACGAAATTCGCAAGGAGATCTCTTCACTGAGTGCGACTCTACAGCGATTCGATTCTGAGGATTGATCAGAACAGGCTCCCCAAGATTGCACTGCCTGCGATCCAAGCGCCGGCAGTTGAACCTAGATTGGCGAGAGCGGTCACAAGTAAGACACGACCGACTTTGTTCTTCCAAAACAAGGAGAGTTGGTCCAAGCGCAAGAAATTCTGCAGGTCTTTTGTTGAAGGAGCCGCCACTTTAAGCTGTACCAATCCAGCAAACCAACCGGCTGCAAGCGTCGGATTAAGCGAGGTGATGGGGCTGGCTATCGCAGCGGTCAAAATCGCCAAAGGATGACCTCGAGCAATGAGGGCCCCTAACGCTGCCAGCGCAGCATTCAGAGCCAACCAAGTCGCGGCAGCATCCTTCAATGCAGCCAT
>DAHO01000014.1 GCA_002498455.1 Euryarchaeota archaeon UBA602 | reverse complement strand
AAACCGGTCAAACGGGCCACTGAGTCTCATTCCGCCCCGAAGAATTCTCGGAGAACAGGGTGCATTTCCATCGCTTGTTCCTTCTGGATTTGCTCATAGGTTCTCAAGATGATTCCGACAGCCAACAGAAGACCGGTTCCAGTTGCGTTTCCAACCGTACCCAAAAGATCCGCACCAGCTGCAAGCAAACCGACGAAAGCACCGGAAAATAGCGTGACTGGAGGGATGTAGCGCATCAGAATTCGCTCGAGAACTTTCGGATTCTTTCGGAACCCTGGAATCTGCATGCCTGTGTTCTCGATTTGCTTGGCAACGTCCTTGGCACCCATGTTGGTGGTTTCAATCCAGAACTTGGCGAACATCATTGAACCCAGTGTCATGACTGTCACGTAGGTAATGACGTGCAATACCACCTGCCACAGACTATGTCCGTAAGGATCCGGAGATTGATTGAGCAGTGGCAACAGCCAATCACCGACACCATTGACCATCGAAGCATACCAAGCGAAACCGTCGGTTGCTTGGGTTTGCCCCACGTCATAAGACCCAAGATACGGGGCGATCGACCACGCACCTTGCGAACCTAATATCGGAACCGTCGACATTGTTGGATGGCTCCAGAATAGGAGAGTGAACATGTTTAGATTGGCCAGCAATGCAGCCATCAAAATCACGGGAATGTTACTCGCATAGACCAATCGAATCGGATACTGTCCACGGTGTCCACGAACCTTGCCGTGTGTCAATGGCAATTCCAATTTGCTGCTCTCAGCATAGGCTACAACGAGGAACACGACCACACTAGAGAACAGGGCGACGACCGCGTTTGGATGCGCAGCATCGCCAAGTAAGATCGATTCGAAACCGTTGGCCGTCACCATCTCTGAGAACGTCGCCGTTCTCAGCGTGTAGAAAATCATCGGCAAGGTACCCGCAGGTGGATTCTGTAGACCATAGGCACCGGGATTCACAGCCAAGGGCGAGAGTGTTCCAACAAAGGTCGACTGAGCCACACCGGCTGCAATGAATAGAGAGATACCGGAACCGATACCCCACTTGCTTACCAATTCATCCAACAAGAACACCAGCAGTGAACCGATAAACAGTTGTGAGACGATAATGGCGTTGGCCCAACCTTGACCAAAGTCACTAACCAAGGCAGGGGAAGCGTCGAGGAATCCGTACACTTGAGGAATCGATTCGACAGGGATCATGATCAAAACCAAGATCTTCTGGACACCTTGGTACAATTGCTTGTCATCACTGTCACCCAAATCCAGTTTGATGATTTTGGCACCTGCGAACAATTGCATAATAATTGAACCGGTAACAATTGGGCCAATACCCAAGTGCATAATCGAACCAGAGGCTCCAGCCATGATGGCACGGAAACTGCTGAATACGTCGATTGTGGCTTCGGAAAGACCCCAAATCATGACGTTTGTCATGGCGAAGTAAATGATCAGAACAAACGTGGTTGTCCACAATTTTGAATTAAATCGAACGTGACCTTCGGGTTTGGTGATTGAGGGGTAAACGTCAACCAAGCGCTTCAACCCATACAATCGGCTACTCTCGTCGCCGGTGTATAGCAAACACGCCAGACAAAGACCGGCCATCAATCCCATGAGGATGATACCGACTAGAAGGAATCCAACCATACTGGAATCATACAATCCCCAAATGATAGCACCGAAGAAGAAGGAGACCCAAATCATCGGTTTCAGTGCCCGACCAATGAATTTGATTTCCTTCACTTGGTCGGAGAGATCTGTTGAGGTCCCCCAAATGATGAATCCAACATACGGAATACTGACTAAAATTGCATAGAATGGAGCCATTAGGGAATAATCCATGAAGAATTCGCCCCAAGAGATCAACTGACCTGTTGTGGTGTCAACAGGGCGGTCAGGGAACAATGAATCCCACTTCCAGTACAGCAGTGCCCCCCAATAGATTGCAGAGATAATTAGAATCCCGGGCACATTTGCTCTACGACTCATTTCCAGTCCTCCTTTTTCCTAAGTGAAAATTATTCCTCTTCCCATTCGCCGAATTCATCGCCATCATCGACAGTTACGGAACCGCCAGCAGCTTCGACCTTGGCCACAGCTTTGGCACTTGCATGCTCAACAGTGACGTGGATGGCTGAGTTAATCTGACCGGAACCGAGCAACTTGTCGATGCCATGCTCTGAGAGATTCACACTGTCTGCATCGCCTGCCAAGTCAGCGAGAGCGCTGACATTACAGGTGACGTGACGAACACGTAGACTGGGGTCACGATTGAATCCGTGCATACCATAATGACGTGGCATGTACTTGATTCGAGTCATGACTCGATGCTTGTTTAGACCTGCATTTCCACGACCACCACGCATTCCTGCACCACGGCCGGCTTTCTTTCCACGACCGTGATAGCGCGAGCGACCACGGAACTTGTTTGTACGAGATACCATGTTTTTCACCTCACATCATTCGGGCTGCGAGTTCTTCAATCGCATCGCCTCGGAAGCCGAGTGCGCCGCCTACGGTATAGTGGCGCTTGACGCCGCCCCATCCCTTGTTTCCTCGAGGTGGGTGCAGGCGGAAGACACGCTTCATTGCCTCCAAATCCTTGACTGTCGCTTCGCCGCTGGCAATTGCCTTT
>DAHO01000024.1 GCA_002498455.1 Euryarchaeota archaeon UBA602 | reverse complement strand
GACAGTGCTTTACTCGATTCCACAGATAGTGTGAAAATACTTTCATGTGGTTGGAAATCTGGTGTCTGAATTTTCACAACAATGGTTCGAGTTTTTTCGCCACTATTATGGAGGTAAGCAAACAGGTGACCCGCACCACTAACGACGTTTTGCATATCAACATCGAAATGCAAAGAATCACTGCGGATTGAATCGATATCGTCCGACAAATCGTGCTGAAGTCGGGAAAGTAAACGGAAAAATGGTGAGCATTTAGAGCGAATATGCCGCAGAAGGTTGGACCAAGTTTCCTCATCAAAAAATTCATTGTCAAACAATTCAGGAACTCGATCTACTCGGAAGTACGACTCCATGGATAATCGAACTTGGCGATTGGTCAGTTCCCCTCTAGCCTCAAGATAACGCATGTGGAGAAGATGCTCAATCGCAGAATGGATATCCTTTCCTGGTTGCAATCCATCTCGGAGCGACTGAATGTGTGTATCGAATCGTGCCCTCAGTACCGGGTCCATCCAAGTCGTCAAAATTTCAGAAAATACACGATTCGGACAAGATGGATGGAGTGGAGGTTCGTATGCATCCAATAGACCCCATTGTTCAACCGTATTGTGTTGCTTTCCACCCCTCAGTAAATCTAAGCCAATCGCAGCAAAGTTCCCACCTATTGCAAACCCGACCAAGACGCCACCCTCAGGAGATAAACCCCCCTCAATGGTTGCAATAAACTGAGCAATGGCTGCAAAGGTCACGACGAGCAGGATAAATGAGACACGAGTGACCGCCGTTCGAGTCACATCATTGATTGCCTCAAAACCATGAAGGCTCTCGAAAGGGCGGCCCCGAAGACGCAAGAGCTTCCCCTCAGATAGGAACACATTGCGAGATGTGATGTGCAAAGAGCGGACGACAAAAAGGGAGGCCATCCAAGCGAGGAGAATGACGGTTGCCAGCAATCCTGATACCATGCTTAAGGTCGCATATGAAAATCCTGACTCAACGCTTGAAACCCACCAATCGGGAGATCCTTCTGCAAATCTACGACTCACCAATTGCAAGACCAATGCGAAAAATGGAAGGCTGAGTGAGAGGTTGATTCCACTGGACAAAAACAGACGGTCAAGTCTCAACAAATTACGCTCGCGTACACGTAATTTTTCCATTCGCTTTTCCGTCATTTCAATTTCAGAAATATCTGGACCTTCATCATCTGGATTCTTCGTGGCGGCAATCGCTTGCTCAGTGGTTAGCGCATCCTCTGATGGAGCCAATAGGTCTAGGGCGTCCTCTGTTGAGATTTTCCCCGCCATGGTCGCGCGTACACGGGTTTGCATAAGGCCATTGCGCCAACCGTAACTCACAGAGTTCGAATTAGTATCTGACTCGCTAAACTGGGCGCGATGTTGAGTTGCTTTTCATTGATCGCATAGGTACTTTCACCAATGGACTCGATCTTCGACCCAATTGTAAGGCCTAAGTTGTTCAAGGTCCGAATTTCTGTACCTTCAACGACCAATAGTTCGACCAAGCCTTCTGAGTTCTCTGGCAAAGCATGGAGGGGGAGCAGCATCGAAGAAGCGTGCGGTTCAATGACCCTAGAAATTGAAGGAATTTGTTCGCCACCCGGTGTTTTTTCAGGATAACCAAGCAACCGATCTATGGCGGCTTCAAGGTCATCAGTCAAAGCATGTTCAAGACGGCAGGCTGCAGACTGAATATCACCTTGATAATCGATCATTTTGATCAAAAACACTTCCATCAAACATTCGCGGCGCTTGATTCTGGCCGCGGCAGCAAGACCTTCTTCGGTCAAGGTCGCACCACGGTAAGGTATGTGATAGAGAATACCTTTACCAGCCAAACGTTGAATCATCTCGCTGCTCGATGCCTGGCTGACCCCCATTTCTTTCGCAATACGGCTATTTCGAATTGGATTTTGAGGATCTTGCACATAGAATTCATACAAAGTTTTCAGATACATTTCTTCAAATTCTTTAATTGGATTCGACATCAAATCACTCCTTTTTGGCCAAAAATTCGCACTTACAGGCCGGACAGCGCGCACGCACAGGTCGACGTTGGTAAGGGACCTTCAATTTCTGTGCACAATCCGGACAATGGATTACGTCGCCCCCCGAGGCGGACTGCTTTTCCTGTTCGTGTTCATCTTCGACTTGTTCTGATGGGACGAGGGTATCTTCAACAATCTCTTCTTCAAAATCATCCACTTCGGCTTCGGATGTTGCTTCAACAGGGAATGTTTGAGAGCAAGCAGGGCAACGCGCAGTCCCCGAATAAGTCGAAGGTACTCGAAGACGTTGATCACAAGCTGGACATGCTACCTCGACTTTCTCTTCGACTGTTTTCGACACGTTCTTCGTTGCCTTGGCTGTGCGTTCACCTCGTTCACGACGTGACATCAGCGGTACTCCAGCTCTGGCTCGCATTACAGTTCGAGTCACCAAACCAATCAAAAGACCACTAAATGCACCGTAAACGATTGCAATCCAATCAACAGTGTAACCACTGTCAACAGATTCTTGCGATTGTGAAAGGAAGGAACCTGTTCCTGAAATTTCTATATCAGACGTATGCCAAATCAGACTAAGGTCGACAGCAGTATCGCTTGGCCACGAATCCAATGTGATGGTTTTCGAGTGGCTTCCACCGGATTCGACCACAGGGGCTGTTCCCAACCACAATACTTCACCATCGTGCTTAATGTCGATCAAAATCAATTCGCCAGCCAATGTTGAGCCCCCACCGGCATTGTCTAGGGTAAAGGACACACTCGCAGGTTCCCCCGGTACTGGATTTTGCGGACTGACTGAATCGATAGTGACCGATAATTGTGGATTGGGGCGGACCAGTGCCAACTCATCTTCCGCGAGGGTGGAAGATGACCAAGCAATTGGAGTGATTTTTACCTGTGCGATAGATGACGAAGTCGGGTGACCTAAGTTGTAAGTCAGTGTACGCTGACCTGGCGAAAGCTGAATCTCCGCAGATATCTGTACATCATCGCCTGAAGCACCGGATGTTCCAACTTCGAGATGAATCTGTCGCGATTCACCTGATGACAACATGGTCGTGAAAACAACATCAAGGCCACTCTCCAACGACCACGAATAGGAATCAAATTCAACCCCAAGCGATTGTGATGGCTGAACATTGAGGGAAATTTGGCCAAAGCAGTCTTCAGAAACCAAACTGTTTGCACTGACAATCCGCCATTCTACAAGACGGTCCCCAGATAACGTCGAAGGATAGAGAGCAGATAGCTCCAGACTACTACCCACTTCCAATGTTCGAGTATCCAATCGAGTCCATGCACCACCTGTTTCTGTGCTCTCGATGTTGCTTTCACGGACTTCCAGCGATGCACTACCCGCGAAATCGCCACCATTGTGCACCAAAATGGCCAATGGGATGGAATCGCCGACATGGAATGGTCCTCCGGTCACGGTTAGGCCGTCGCTACCGGCACGCATGATGTGACCCGCTGCCATGTCATACACATGGGACTGAATCGTGACTGCATCGTCGTGCTCTCGGAAAGGACTGTCTGCGGTGCAGGTTAAAGTCCCGGGTCGTACGGCCAGAGTAATGTTCACGGTTAGATTTTCAGCTGGATTTAGGGTTAGAGATTGATTGAGCAATTCGACATCCAGCGGGAAATCACAGTGGAGCATGCCTTGCCAAGTGGATTCGCCTGTATTTTCAATCTGAACCGTCCAATTTACCAATTCTCCGAGACTGGGAGTAACTGGATTAGTTGTCATGGAGAGAATCGCTCGAGGCAGAGGAGGTGGTCCGACTTCAACCACCATCAAATTGGAATCAATAGGTTCCCCGACGCCATTTACATCCCACAATTCAATGACCAATGAAAACATACCTTCCGTTAGAGGACCAGTGGTCGTCCCATCGAGTGTAAAGTTGACGGCGATAGTCGACAGCCCTTGAATCTGGATTGGAATGACATCAACATCTTCCACGGCAATTCTAACATCCCCTGACCAATTGACATCACCCGTGTTGGAAAATTCCACAATGAGCCAGGCATGATCCCCATCTCGCAACGTCGAGTTTCCACTAGCGACGCCGGAATCTGCATTGACAGGAGTTAGTTCCCAGTCACCACTATGTTCTATAGATACGTTTGCTGGAGATAGTTTATGCACAAAAACATTGATTGAACTTACATTGTTTTCAAAACCAACTCCTACATCACCCCAAAGTTGCAAAGTCAATGAATGGGTCCCGATTGGAACTGAAGAGATGTTGAATTCATGATTCGCAGACTCACCATTTAGGAGATTGATTGAACGATTTTCAGAGGCCAAAGGTGTGTTGTCTTGAGTCGTGAATGTCATCTGTAGGAAACCATTCGAATTTGAATCGTGTGCATGGACAACGATTGAGATGTTGACATCCCCTGCCCCAATTTCTTGATCGCCTTGGATTGAGAATGTGTCACCGGACATCAGCAACCCGTCACCTGTTGCGGATGCTGTAGGCACATAGGCCAGTAAGAGAATGGCAAAAATAATCCACACTCTACGCTCATGACCTTTGGTCATGGTGGTTCTTGTGCAAGGGGGGTTCAAGACCCTTGCCTTAATTCCGCATGTGAATCGCTGAACCTTTATGCGGAACCCGTGGTTCGGCGATGCGTTCTGCATGGACCTAAACGCGCTTCTCGACCTCAAACCAGAGGAATTGGCGAAGAAGATTCTAGAGCGGCGCCAGTTTCTCAGTCAGGCATTACCTGAAATTGAATCCAGAATGGCTGCCGATGCTGATGATTTGGCGCCTAAAGTGGAAAAGTTGAGATTGGCACGAGATGCATCTTCAAACAAAGTCGCGGAACTGAAGAAACGCAGAAATGAGGCCCAAAAAGAGGCTCGAGAATTGTTGGACACAACACGTAAACTGAGAGACGTTATTGAAGAAGCTGGCGGAATGAAAAATTTGGACCCAAAATGGGCCAAAGAAAAACTCGAAGACCAACTTGGACAAATTGAGGATCAAATCGATAAGAAAGCGCTTTCATTGAATGACGAGCGAAAGTTGCTAGCGAAACGCAAGGAATTGTTGCGTAAGAACGAAGAGTGGCTTAGCCAACGAAAAAAGGGTAATCCTGAGATTGCCGAATACGTTGAAGCGAGTAAGAAGATGAATAAATTATTCACGCTTGCAAATAAGCTGCATCAAGAAATGTTGACTCATGTGGAAAAAAATGAACCGATACATGCAGAATTCACAGAAAAACGCAGCGATTTGAGAAATTCGATGCGACAGGTTGAGAGATCAAGGTCACTTATCAAGCAATCAGAATCTGCCATACAGTTCTGGCAAAATACATTGGAGAACGGCTTTGATTCTCTTCTCAAATCTGCCAGCAATGTCGAGAACGG
>DAHO01000093.1 GCA_002498455.1 Euryarchaeota archaeon UBA602 | reverse complement strand
CCCGCCAAGGATGTGAAGAGAAAGAGGAAGGATAGGAGAACAGCTTTCTCTTTCATTCGGGCACCTACACATGCGAATAGTACGTTCGAACCGCCTCTTCCAATTGTTCGAAAGCTTCGGATTCATTCAAACTCAATGTAACGCCCTCTCTTCGCAATGGTTGACCATCCACCCACATGTCCAGGCAATTTGCATTACTGTAGATGAGATTGGCGAGCAGACGGCGTCCATCACGACCGATGGGTCGCATTCGAATATCATTCAAATCCCAGGTCACCCAATCTTTGGAATCCCGAACTCCAAGTTCATAGGTTTCAATCGGATCTAACAATGTAGCATCCCAGTGATCATGCCTTTGGATTAAACTGGCCGCTTTCATTTCAGCTCTCATGTCAAGCGCATTGTTACTCGCAGCTCCATCGGTACCCAATCGAACATCCACACCCGCTTCCATCATGGCCGGATAAGACATGGTCCCTCCAGTCGCCAACTTTTGGTTGCTTACAGGGCAATGGACCGCATGCGCTTCATGCTCGGCGAGAATCCGCATCTCTCGTTTGGTGACCCAACCGCAATGAGCGCAAACGGTCCCTTCCTGGAAATATCCGATACTGTCGAGGTATTCGATGGGATACATGCCATGTTTTTCGTGACAATCTGCCACTTCTTGTCGTGTTTCCGAGGTATGAATGCTTAGTGTACATCCTGTTGCATTGGCAACATCTGCTGCTTTCTTGAGCGTCTCCTCAGGGCAGGTATAAACGGCATGCGTCGCGATTCCATATTCAACTCGATTTGGAGCATCGGAACCGGCTCGAACCAGCCTTTCGACATGGCGTAGAGCGTCGCCAGAACCCGGCTCAAAATTGGGTGTCAATCCATCGGTAATGGGGCCGCAAACAATGCCTCGCAATCCGGTTTCAACCAAGACTTGGCCGACGACTTCGGGATGATAGTACATGTCACAAGCAAACGACGTTCCAGTGGCGATCAATTCGGCCACCGCAGCTCGGGTTCCAATTTCAACGAATTCGGGTGTCAATCCTTTTTCCGTCGGGAAAATACTCTGCTCTAACCATTGCATCAAGGGCAATCCTTCACCCATTGAGCGATTCAACACCATGGCGAGATGTGTGTGCCAATTCTGGAATGTTCGGGTAATCAATCGTCCTTCTCCAGAGACTTGAAACTCCACGTCTTCGTCTCCAATACTTCGAGACCAATCTCCATTTGGATGGAGGATGAAATCACCTTGATGTGGACGACCATCTACATCGATCAGCCAGGCATTCGTGTAACGAACGACCCCGTTTGTCTCATCCGCCATATTGGGTCGAGAATATCGGCCCACCATCATGGTTCTTGCCTCAACTTGAAATCAGTTCCTTCTATGGAAGGCCGATGACGGACCCGTATCGCACGCTCGGGGTTTCGAAAGATGCCCCACACGCTGAGATAAAGCGAGCCTTCCGTAAGTTGGCACGCCAATACCATCCAGATCGAAATCCCGATGATGCCGCGGCGGAGGAGCGGTTCAAAGCCGTACAAGGCGCCTGGGAACTGCTGGAGACGCCAGACAAACGAAGACAGTTTGACGAAGAACAGCAGATGAAACAGGCCTTTGGGGGTATGGGCGGTATGCCCGGTGGGATGGGTGGATCCGGTCTTGATGATCTCCTAAGACAATTCATGGGAGGGGGTCGCTCTCAACAATCTCCATTCCAAAGCCGGTCTCGTCCACCTCCATCTGAACCGGTGAAAGGAGCAGATATTACAGCACCGTTAGACATCGACATTGAACAAGCGATGGAGGGGGGCAAAGTTCAGTTTACTCACAACCGATTGGTTCGCTGTTCTGACTGCAATGCAAGGGGGTGTGCTCACTGTACAAACTTGGGTGTACGTCGGAAAAAATCACGCCTCACAATCAATGTTCCCAAGGGCGCCAAGCACGGTCAACAACTCAAGTTACCGAAGATGGGCAATGAACACCCTTCAGGGGAACCCGGCGATTTGACGGTTACTCTCAGAATTGACGCAGAAGAAGGACGTAGATGGGAAGGCGATTACCTGATTCAGGAAGTACCCGTGTCATACTCGACCCTCATGTTGGGAGGAAGCGCCCGTGTCACAACGCCTGCTGGAAAGACGGTATCAGTCAAGGTCTCTTCCAACACCCGTATCGGCGATCGTAAGCGATTGCCGAAGATGGGATATGCGGGTTCTGACTTGGACATTGAGTTCACTTTAGACGAGGCTGAATCGCTTACTGAAGCGCAAATTGAGGCTCTAGAATCACTCAAAAATGCGGGCTTGTGAATAAACATCCCCTTATAGGGGATAATTTCGCAATGCGGCTGATACTGATGGCGTCATTCTCCGATGTTGTGGATGTTGCCATACGCAATCGTTTCAAATTCCACATTGCGGTCATCCTGATTTCCGTCCTGATGGTTCCGGGCTTGATTCAGACCTTAACTCCAATCGATGTCGAAGCCTACGACATGGAAAGTCCGGAGATGGAAGCAGAGCAGGTCATTGATACGGAGTTTTCTGCAAAGGAATTGACCGTTGGTTTTGTGGTTGCAATTCGCGACCCCATTCACATCGAATCAGGTCAGCAAGCGCCCCATATCAAGGCGGATGGTACGCCGGATCGAATCAATCTCCCAATACCCCAAGAAATCGGTGTGTATCAAGGGCTTGAATCGGGTCATTCGGGAGAAGGGATCCCGGAAGGTGGGGTGTTCAACCTCACTTTCCTACGAGAGCTTGAGCAAAAAGTCATGATTGCTCGGGAAGACCCCCTATCTGTGTATTATCGCCCAGTCGTCAGTGAACTCACTGGAGAAAGTGCGAATGGTACCCTTTCGCTGTACGAGCAATTTGAAGCGTTCATGGCCAATCGTTCCCTCCTGACGCGTACCTCTCTCGATCCCTTTGGCAATGAAGTACCCCCTTCGACCAATTGGTCCAATTGTGATTACACCAACTCTGCAGGGGAACTGGTCGAGTTTGAATGTCTTGATTATCACGATGAAAATTTGACACAAGCCCACATTGATTTGGCTGCAAATCGTATGATTTTGGCCAGTCCCAACGTGTTCATGCGCTGGACGACCAACGATCGTGCTTTCCTTCCTGTTGAGGGGAGCCCAGCTACGGGCCCCGTGAATGGAGATTTGGGTGAAGATGGGACGTTCAAGAATGCCGTATGGATGCCGGGTCGTTGGTCAGCTTCAGCCTCTTGGATTTTGATCCAATTGGATCGTGAAGCCATGGTCGAAGATGGATATACGTTCGACACAACTGAGGCACGTTCCGAACCCGGGTCCATGACTTGGAATGGGCTTGATTTGTATATCACCCCTCCACAGCTGACACCCGAAGAGTGTTCGGAGAGTCAGGATTCTGGAAATGATCCATGTTCGGGAGACTTGGCTTTGATTTCTCTTGAGCACAGCATTCGAACATCTGACCAAGTTTCGGTCACGACGGTCGCACCTCCAGTCGGCATCAATCTAGAAGTCAATCGTGAACTTCAGGAATCGGTGATTCTCCTCGCCATCATGTTCCTGTGCGTGCTCTTCCTGTTGTGGGCGAGCCTCAGACGTGTTTCTGATGTCGCGATTGTTGGCATGACCCTTGGCTTCAGTTTACTTTGGATGCAAGGAATGGTGGGTTGGGGAATAATCCTCGGCAATTTACTTGACATCAAAATTATCAGCCGGAGTCAATTTAGCAATTTATTACCCATTTTGATTCTCGCTTTAGGAATCGACGACAGCTTGCATGCTCTTCATCGTTACAAGGAAGAGCGCGGCAATGGCAAAACCACGGATGAAGCGGTGCAGATCAGCCTTTCTAGAGTGGGTCGTGCCATCATGTTGACTTCATTGACAACCATGGCAGCCTTTGCGGCCAATTTCACATCA
>DAHO01000053.1 GCA_002498455.1 Euryarchaeota archaeon UBA602 | reverse complement strand
CCACATCCGGGACAAAGAGTGGATGCACCACCTTTGTAGTCGTCTTTAGGCAAATCAATCACGTTGAGTTTCATCATTTATCCACTCCTTCAAGAACTTCCTTAATCAATTCAGCATATTTCCTTGCTCTGGGGGGCATTCCGTCAGAGAAGGCTGCACTATGGACCTTTGGAATCAAATCATTTGGCAATTCTCTTCGCAATATCCCGTACATCTGGGCGTCACGATTGATTTCTAGCACAATTGTGGTCTCATGATTTCGAATAAAATCTTCAACGACAGGGGAGATCGGTAAAGCGCGAACTCGACATTGGCTAACTTTCTGACCAATTTCAGCCTCAAGTATATCATCAATTTCTTGGATAGAATTATCCATCGAACCATAGTAAATTATACCCAATTGTTTCTCCTCCTCCTCCTTGAGAATCGGTTGCGGTAACCAGGTCCGGGCATTTTCGACTTTTCGCTTTAGTCTCATGACCAGTTCTCTGTAAACATCGGGTTTTTCAGAATAAATTCCATCTTCGTCATGCCCTGTTCCCCGGTATAGGATTGGATCTAATCCAGAACCGGGTAGTGTGCGATAAGGAATTCCATCTCCATCGACATCTCGGTAACGACCATAGTTTGCGATAGCATCCATTTCTTCTTGAGTCCGGATAACTTTGCCACGATCCATGGGCACATCGGGATACTCAAATCCACTGCATGCCCAGCGATTCATGCCCAAGTCCAGATCACTAAATCCAAAGACAATAGTTTGCAGTCGCTCAGCAACATCAAATGCTCGCCAGCCAAATTCGAAGCATTCCTCCATATTTCCAGGAATGAGGACAGGATGAATCGTATCTCCGTGACTGGCTTCGTAAAGCATGGTCAAATCGCCTTGTTGGGTCCGAGTCGGTAGTCCAGTTGAGGGGCCAACTCGATTGACATCCCAAATAACACCTGGTATTTCTGCAAAGTATGCCAAACCGATGAACTCAGACATCAGTGATATCCCTGGTCCGCTGGTTGCGGTCATGGCCCGAACTCCAGCCCATCCGCCACCTACGACCATGCCCACGGCCGCCAGTTCATCTTCAGCCTGAACTACCGCGCAATATTGCTCACCATCTTCATTTTCACGCAATTCAGGGAGGTATGCAATGATACCTTCAGCCAAACTACTACTCGGTGTGATGGGGTACCATGAAAGTAAACCGACACCACCATAATGGCAACCCAACGCTACAGCTTCATTTCCTTCGACCAAGAATTTGTTTTCATCCCGTTCTCTTGTTTCAATTCGAAATGGAATGGAATCGACATCCACATTTTCTTTAACGAAATTACGGCCGAGATCAACCGCCTCCAAGTTGAGTTCAATCGCTTTCGACTTACCTCTAAATTGGTTTGCAAGAGCTTCATCTAGGGCTGCATCATCAAGTCCTAGGACTTCGGCCAAAACACCAACGTAAACCATATTGGCAATCATTTTTGCCAGTTTTGAATTTAAGCCACGAGCCATTTTTGTCATTGGTAATCCAATCACAGTGCAGTCGTCCCTTTCAACTGGCATCTTCACATTTTCATTGTAAATGATGAGCGTATTTGGCAAACAATCTGCAATATCCTGTTCCCATGTTGCTTTGTTCATCAGAATCTGAATGTTGGTGCGATCACCGGGAGCTTGGTAGCCATGGTCACTTACACGAAGGACGTACCATGTTGGTAGACCTGAAATATTGCTTGGAAATAGATTCTTGCCACTGACTGGTACACCCATATTGAACATGGTATGCAACAAAATCAGGTTCGCAGATTGCGAACCAGTCCCGTTTGCAGTCGCGATGTTGATTTGAAAATCATTGACGATGTGTGTCATTGGTGACTTTGTCTCCTCTTCCCGGGGGGCTAAGCCCCTTGCGCGTATATGTGTCCCGAGTCGTGCCGATAATAGGCATTGCTCCTGAATCGGCTTCTTTGTAAGGAACTTCGATTACAACTCAGTCCCCCGATTATACAGTAAAAATCGTCCTCATGTACTCTATTTTTTGATTTATTCAAACCTCCGTTGCGGTTTTCAATGAGACCCGACTCGGCAGAGCCATGGTGACCAAGAAAATCGAGCAGGGCTGGGTCAAAGCAGAGATGCAAATCAATCTTGAAAATCCAGCCGAAGCGCTGGAAATTCTTCGAGAGATTGATGCTGATGCAAAGGAATCCAAAACTTGGCGACTGGCTGCTGAGGCCAAGACCATCCAGGCTCGTCAATCCAACAATGACAAGCGGCTCTTCAAAGAGGCCGTTTCACATTACGAAAACGCATTGAAATCAAATCCAAATGACAAGGCAGCACGTCGAAACCTCAACAGTCTGCGCTCAGAAATGGACGGGCTCGGAATTCGTGCGGGTGGCATGAATCTCTTCATCGACGATGGGGCGCCGACATTCGTAGGCATCGTCAGTATCATTCTCGTGATTGGGATGTCCTTGGTTTCACTAAAGGTCATTCCAGAATATTTTGCAGAGGAGCAACAGCAATTCGACTATGAAGCGACACTTACGGT
>DAHO01000101.1 GCA_002498455.1 Euryarchaeota archaeon UBA602 | reverse complement strand
TCGGTCTCGTTTGTAATCGGCGACACACACGTAGGAATTACTCAATCCGAAAATGATGGAGACCACTTCACCATTATCGACAATGGTGATACTGGTGCTGATGGGGTCGAAATCTACGAGGTCGGAGAAGTCAATCTTGAAGTTGTTTACAACGGTAACCGTGCTGAAGATGAGTACCTACTGAAGGCTCAGATGAACGGTGAAGATGCAAGCTACTGGGACGTTTCCTTCTGGGTTGGTGCCGGAGAGACCACAGATACATTCTGTGAACCTGCTGAAGAATTCACCGATTCAAATGAATCTCAAGATTTCAATGATGTTTACGATGATGGTGAAGACTTCGTTGACACCAACGAAAACGGTCAATGGGATGCGGGTATTCTTGACAATTGTTGGGCTGCAGATATGCGAATTACTCTGGGATTGGAAGCCGGTCTTACAGAGAATGTGATTATGCGAATCCAAGCCGCAAACAAATCACATGCAGTTGCAATGGGTGGTCACTCGCTCCTATTGCAGATGCAAGAGGAAATCACGCAAGTATACGACGAATATGAGTTGAAGGTGTTCATTCCACAAGAATTCGGAATTGAGATCGACGAAAGCGACATCCCTGAGGTGATTGGTGTTCAAATTGGACAGCAAGAGACGTTCTCGTTCTTCTTTGAAAACACCGGCAATGGTGACGATACTTACTCTGTAGAAATCTCGGATTTGCCAGCAGGACTGACACCCTTGTGGTCGATAACCGGTCCACAAACCCTGCCTGATTTGGGTCCACGAACCGTTCAACAGTACTCATTGACAATCAATGCAAACGATCTTTGGGTCGGCGATGCCGACTTCCCCATCACGGTCACGATTACCAGTGAAGACGGAAACACATCGGACATGGTAACCCTCAACATCAAGACTGCATTGCCAAACTTGGAAATCATTGAACATGAAACACGTGGTCTATCCATGGATGGATTTGCCCCGATGAATCAGAAGGTCGAGATTTTCGCACAAGTTGAAAATACGGGTAATGTGGATGCTCGAGACGTTGAACTCATCGTCCTCAATGAGAACAATACCGTTGTTGGTGCATTGATGCTAGACATCCCCAAGGGTGAAGTGACCGATTATTCGATTTTCATCGATGAGGTTAATGAATTGGGTTCAATCACTTACACACTGAAGATTAACTCCAGTGCAGAGGATTTGGAAAACACCCCTGAGGAGATACCAATCAAGATCAACTACCAACCAGCAGTTGCAACTGAATCCAACAATTGGGTCGCTCTGATTGTGTTCGCGTTTGTCGTGGGTATCATCTGGCTCTTCTGGAAGTTCAGTGGACGACGTGGTGGCCAAGCATTCTGAGTGCTTGACAAGTTTGCTTCGGCAGCAATATTGCGGTCATACAGCGTCAGCCTTGCAAACTGAGGAAGTGCCATGAACCTCCTCTCGCCCCTTTGGGGCGAGCCGAATGACACCAGACCGTCTACGCAACCTCGAGTATCTTCCTGAACCGGAAGACCCGAGGATGTTGACGGCCATTGATCCTGATGCTCCTGGCTACGCTCCTTCGGCCTACGGTGCAACTCTCAACGAAGCTGAAGCATGGAGAAATGCGACGGTAGAAACACTGCGAAGCTCAAAGCCACGTCCTTGGGGGCTTTTGGTGGCATTGTGTATGGTTTCCTTACTCATCTTGGCTTATCCACAAATGACGGTATTTTTTGCCGATGCTTTGACACCTGATTCTGAATGGGCTTATGAGAACACCAACATCTATGCCTTGCAAGATGAATATTCACTGACCGGAGAAGGCGTTCGAGTTTGTATCGTGGATACGGGATTTGAAGCAGAACATCCCGGACTAAAGGATGCCAACTTGGTGGGGTATCGTGATTTTGTTGGAAATGACAACTCGATTGTTCAGGATCGAGGCAAAGACAGTCACGGGACGATGATGGCAGGGATTCTGGTTGCGAATGGACATTACCGTGGGGCTGCACCCAATGTCGAATTGATCATTGCAGCCGCACTTGATACCGATGGGAAAACCCAATCCGAAACCACAGTAGCAGATGCGATCGAATGGTGTTGGAACGAAATGGATGCAGACATCATATCCTTGTCACTTGGTGGCGATCCTGATCCTGAAAATCCATTGGGTTCACTTACCGCGGATGCTGTTAGTGACGCACTGAATCAAGGTGTCTTTGTCGTTGCAGCAGCAGGAAACTCTGGTGGAGCAGGTACCGGAGTCACGGATGTTTCTGTTCCAGCAAATGTGGGCGGAGTCATCGCTGTCGGTGCCGTTGATATCAACGGTGACTTGTGGGAAAGAACGGCAACCGGCTCAGAAACGGAAGGCGCAGATGGAAACGTGCGTGAATCCCCAAACCAAAAGCCGGAAGTTTCTGCACCGGGAGTTGATATCATCTCAACGTCAGACTCGACCTATTCGATTCCGTATTCCTCCAGCACAGGGACCAGCGATTCTACTGTATTCGTGACCGGTGCCCTTGCGCTCATCCTTGAGCGTCATGGGGCAGCTTTAGACACAATCGATGATCCTGAACAAGTCATTGTTTTGGTGAAACAAGCTCTAGCAGAATCCTGTCAACCTAACCCGTTACAGGGAGAGGGGCACCACCTCCGATGGGGCTATGGCGTCCTTGATGCGGTGGCTTGGGAGCGTGCTGTTGCTGATGCTATCGTAGAGTGATTGATATTTATCGACAAATCCGATACATTATGTTGAACCTAGTCACGAATAATGATACTAATGTAGTTTTTTTTCAGAAATTAGAACATTTCATCCCAATTTAAGATGATATTATTTGTTTATATTGATATTTATGCGACGAAGTGCACCGGTTCTATTATAGTCGATATCACTCTGCCAGTATTTGCAAACAGAGGGACCCTCATGGAAGAAACACATCGAAAAAAGAGCCTATTCTTGTCGTTCTTGATGCTCACCAGCGTCATGGTCGGACTGGTCGGGCTAATGCCAACCGCAGTCGCTGCCAATGAAACCACCAATGGTACGATTACCGGAACCGAAGTATGGTCTGGTTCCCACACACTGACTGGTTCTGTGATTGTGGGCACAGGCGCCAACTTGATCGTTCAACCCGGGACAACTGTGACAATGCCCAATGGAACAATCATTGATGTTCGAGGTGGTTTGTGCGCAGGTGACGTTGCATGTGGTGCAAATGGGATGGCCAGCAACTCTTCACGAATCACCTTCAATTGGCAAGATCCGGCCAATGCCTCAGCTACCGGAAGTTGTGCTGGAATTTTCAACAATAATCACTACAATCGTGACCCTTCATGTAACGAAGGTATTCTCTTGCGAAGTACAGTCGACATTGGTGCGACCAAGCTGAATCACGTGTCGATTACCAATGCTTACGGGATGCCCCGATGGGTCTCCGAAATCTCTGAAGTACGCTATGGTGCGATAGTCGCTGAAGGTTCGAGCCCCACCATGACGGGTCTGAAATTTACCGGAATCAACACCACCAGTCTACTCATCTTGGATCTCGGTCGACCGGATATCGTTGGAGGTGAATTCACGGTTGGTGACGATGAAACTTCATTGGTCGGTTCTGCTATCCAAGCCTATGGTGCGGGCAGTGTGTTGCAACCACTCGTGATCAATTCTCCAGTATTCACAGGTACAGACAATGGATGTGGGCAGAATGATGATGGTCGCCACGTTTTGTGGGTCGAAGAATCGTTCGTCAATGTCCAGAATGCCGTGATTATGAATGGAGACTATGGGATCCGCCTGGATGATTCTGCGGGTCATGTCAGTTCCTCGACGATTGAAACAACTTGCAATGGTATTGACGTGAACAACAAGAAGACGGCTGGAAACAATGTTGCTTACAAGTTGATCATTGAGGACAACAAGATCACAACTGATGAGCGTAGCCCATTGACAGCATTCAACTTCGCGTGGGTCGATTTCAACAACAATGTCATCGATGGCGCATCCGGCGGTTCTGGAATTCAAATTTCCAAGAGTGAAGTCAACGTGAATGGTGGCTCCATTGGACCCATCGGCGGTTGGAATGGAATTTGGTCCATTGGTGAAAGTGATGTTCGAGTTGAGAACGTCACCATCCAAGACACTGCCAAAGAGCCGATTATTGCCGGAGAATATCACTTTGGTGACAGCGGTTGGAATGTACCCTCTCCCTCAGAGAATCGTATGTATGTGGCCAATTCAATTCTCTCCAGCGATGGCGGTGAGTGTTCGGGACAGAAGGCCTGGGGTGGGGATTTCCCTTGCCCAGGAGTACACGCTTTCCGTTCATCTCTAACGCTGTACAACAACGATATTGACATCGGTGGTGGAGGAGACGGTCTGCGTGCAGTGGGTGCAATTCTTGATGTCCGCAACAATGAATTCAACTCTACTGGTACCGGTGCGATGATTCGAAATCATGATACCAATTATGCAAACGATCCTCAATATGGGTCATTGGGATTCTTCTCAATGAACAGTTGGAATGGTGTGGGACAAACCTACAATGTAACCAAGAGTAGCATCACCGTTCAATCAGAGAATATTCCGATTCCCAATCAAGCTTCGAATACGACCAATCCGGTCTCTCTATCGTGGCCTGACGCTGAAGCATACGAGTGGAACAATTGGCTGGGACAAGTCCTGATTCCTACGACCAGTATCTGGCCACCGCAGAATTTCCCATTGTCGATGGAGTTGACCAACAACTCGACAGTGTTTACTTATTCCAATTTGACCGGTCTTGACACTTCAAACATCTACATTGACACCTCTCCAATCAAGTGGGCAGTCCAAATCCGGAAGGCAGAGATTGTCAAATTCCGCACACTGGTTGAAGGTGTTCGCGTTGGCGATGCCACCGTTCTCATCGAAGACAGCCGTGGTGATGATTTGTACACCTTGACGACCGACAGTTTGGGCTGGACTCCTGAGATTTCTCTCGCCAGTGATTTCCACCTCGACATGACTGGCGGAGGTCCAGGCGGCATCAACCCCGATCGATACGCAGACGATGAAGGAGAAAACTCGTGCAGTGATGGAATTGACAATGATGGCGATTTGATCATGGATGCTGATGATCCGGATTGTCAAAATGGGGCCAACAGTCGTGAATTGTCGCTGTACTACGTCTCAGCCTACAAATTTGGCAAGGGATACAAAAAATACAGTATTACCATGACCAGTCAAGTGGGTGTATTGTCCGAAATCATCTCGCTTGAAAATATGGATCCGTCGATTACTGTTGACCAGAATGATGGTCATTCATTCAAGCGTTCAGTCAACTTCACTGGAACCGCGCATGACGGGACTTGGGCTGGGATTTATGCTTCAGACGAGTTGGCTCAGTGGGATCAACAAGGTATCGTTGAAGAAGTTCAGGTCAAGGACCCATTCACCAGTGATTGGATTGACATGAAGTACGCTGTCGATGATAGCAATGCTGATGGCCAAGTCACTTACAACAATCATCCATTTAGGAATTGGTACTTTGAATACGACATGAGTGATCAACCTGAAGGCGATTACACATTCGAATTCCGAGCCTTTGATGGTGTCACGGAGTCTCAAATCTCAACTCGAACAATCAAGTTGAACACAGAGCCACCGACCATTTGGGTCGATGGCCCTGCCGCAGGCTCGCAGATTGACGATGGTATCGTGCACTTCGAGGGCCGTGCATCGGATGCATACACAGGGATTTTCGGTAGCGATATCCAACGTATTTGGTTCGAGGTTGAGGGCCCTAACAGTTACTACAATCTGTTCGATAAGCCAGGCAGTACCGCTTGGTCTGCTGATTGGACGGTTGGACACTTGCCTTCAGGGACTTACAGTGTCAAGGTCTGGGCCAGTGATTCGGCTTTCTGTATCAACAGTGCAGATGAGTGCGCACCTGTCGAAATGACGCTTGAAATTGACAATGATAACGCACTTCCGGTAGTGCAACTGCTCACACCTTTTGACTTGCAAACCATCACGGCGAGCGAAGAAACCTTGCTCAGCGGAGTGGCTCGTGATACCGATGGAACTGTGACCAAGGTTGAAATTGTCGTCAAAGACCCACAAGCAGGATTCTTGGAGATGCCTGAAGGTCCGCACTCATTGGTGACTGACATTATGCCCAATGGAGGTTGGGCGACCACTTGGGATACGACCAATTTGGTACACAACTATCACTACATCATCGAGGTCCGTTCCTTTGACGGATTCCAATACAGTGAAGCATCATCGATTGAAGTGATTATTGACAACCCGCCAAATCAGGACAACAATCGACCGGTGTTCAACTCCACGGCATGGCCAGATTCGGTGACGATTTTCTGTGAAGAAACGGGTTCGTCTCAGAACCGTTGTGGTTCAGGGCACAATATTGACCTGACTCAATTTTTCTCAGATCCTGATGGCGATGATCTCACCTACTATGTGCTTGATTTAGCGGACAAGCTTGAGGATGATTATCATGATGAAGTCATCACAATCGGAAGTAATGGTGTTGCCAATTACAATCCAATTACGATGTCTTTCTACACACCGAATATGGAAGACTGGTCACTCTCTGATGTCATCTTTGAGGTCCGTGATTCAGCAGGCAGCGTCGTAGCATCCGACCCCCTCAACATTGACGTGGTAGGGGTCTCGTTCTCATCGCAATGTGCTGGTTTGATGGTGGATGGCGGATTTGTTGCAGGGTGTCCATCTGAGGTGAGTCAGACGGATACTCTTGTGTTCACCGGTAGCGGCCGACCGACGGTCAATGTCGTGGGTGAGACCTCTGGGGGAATCCGATTGGGTAACACCGAAGTTACTGATGATGGAACTTGGACATTGGAGATTCCTGTGAACCGATTGGACAAGGGTGATAACACCATCGTATTCGAATATGGGAACGTTGAACAGCCTACCAATACATATTCAGAAATCACTGTCGAAGGTGGAGATGACGAGGGTAGCGGCCTGTTCATGTGGATTGGATTGGGCCTACTTGCACTGATTGTATTGGCAGCCCTTGGTGCAGTATTCGTATTCTTCTTCGTCGAATTTGAAGATGAAGAATTTGAGGACGATATGATGGCATCAGACCAAGAAGTCGATCCATATGCCTGGGCCAAAGCCAAACAGCAAGAGCAAGCGCCTGCAGTTCAGCAACCGGCTGTTCAGCAACCCGCAGTACAGCAGCAGAATGCCGCCGCACCTCAGGTCGCCGGTTACCCCGGATGGAAGTGGGACGCAGAGCAAAACAAATGGGTTCCAGATAATGAGTGATGCAACCCACTTGGCCTTGGGTCAAGTTGGGATTGCTCACATCACTATGAAAAGGGGTAACGTGACAATGGGTTTGGAGAGTGTCAAATGAGCCTTCCTCGTCCGGGTGTCCAAGAGCGAATCATGCTCCATTTGCGCGACTACGCAGACTACACCGATTCGGTTGAGGTTCCGTTTGCCCTTTCACAAATGGGGATTGCAAATGCTGTCGCTATTGCGCGTAGTAACGTCCCTCGTGCAATTGCAGGTCTCAAGGACGCAAATCACCTGATTGAGCGTCAAGCACACGTCGCTGGGGTCAGCCGTAAACGGAAAGCATACTTTTTGACTGATTCTGGTATGATTCAGGCGGAAGAGACATGGAAGCGTCTCTCAGAATATCCCGTTCGTTTGGTCGATAAATCTGGAGTGACACACACGACAACCCTTGCGGGCTCGATTGATTTGGCTACCTTTCCCCTGCGATCAGTAGATGTTTTGCGATATATTGACGACAATGGGATGCTGGATTTACGCACCCTCAATGAAGAACTGATTCAACGTGATTTAGACAAACATGTCGAAAAGCAATTGGTGACATCACTCGGTGATTTGCCTCGCACTCGAGCCTTTTTCGGACGCGAAACTGAGTTGGAAAATATCTGTGCACTCCTCGATGCTCGTTCCTCCTGTCTCTTGGTGCCGGGGATTGCAGGTATTGGCAAGACAGCTCTAGCAGGTAAAGTGATTGAGCAATACACACATCGTCGTAATTTGCTGTATCACCGATGCCAAGACTGGGAGGGTAGTCGGGCGTTCTTAGAAGCCTGTGCAGAGTGGTTGTCTACCATCGGTGATGATGATTTATCCGACTATGTCCATGCGACCGCGGTCCCTCAAGCATCGGTTGCGGTGAATCTCATTGTTGGTGCGTTGGAGGAAGTTCCAGCCCTGATTATCATTGACGATTTACACAAGGTCAACGACGAAGTTCTCTTTGCGATTATTCGTGGTTTATCTCAACGAATGGCTGACATGCAAGAGTGTGGGTTGGTGATGTTTAGCCGTTCATTCCGCGCTGTTGTACCGCTGAAAGATGCAGATGGAAACATCTCAGCGCTTGTGCTCCCACTCGAGGGATTGGATCAATCGGCCAGTCGCAACCTATTGACAACCATGCCTGATATTGAAATGTCGACATTCTTGCACATCTACACTCTATCGCGTGGGCACCCCCTAATTTTACAACTCATCAATCGCGGTTCGGTAGGTTCAACGTTCCATGACACCCTCGAGAAGTTTGTTGAAGAGGAGATTTTCAGTCGATTGTCTGGGGCTGAAAAGCGTGTATTGGGGGCCATCGCTGTGTATCGAGAACCCATGCCGTTGGAGGCCCTTTCCAACCATGAAATTGAGACCGATTTACTTGATGATTTAGTCGAAAAAGGATTGGCTCGACAAGTGGATAGCGAAAACTACGATGTGCATGACTTGGTTCGCGAATTCTTGCTTCGGACGTTTGATTCTGCAACTGCGACTACACTGCACGCTGCAGCTTGTGCGTGGTATCGAAAACGATTGGACGCACCCGAACAGCAACTGGAATACATCTATCATTTAGTGAATTCAGGTGATACGGATTCATTGGGAGATGTACTTGATGAGAACGGCCGCTCCCTGGTGCGCAGTGGGCACATGGAACTGCTTCCTCTGTTGATTGAATTGCAGGAATCACAATTTGGACCGAGAACTTGGGCGACTGTCCTTGAAATGCGCGGCGATATCTTGGCCATGCAGGGGCGCTGGGATGATGCCGAAACCCAATATGAATCCTGTCTCCCGATTGTAAAGCGTCACAAGATGCGCGAAATGGAGGGGCGCTTGCTTTCCAGCAAAGCGGATTTATCGGTTCATCGTGGAGACTCCGACTCCGCACTCGATCTTCATGGAAGTGCTCTGCAAATTTTCATCGATACCAAGGATGCAAAAGGTGCGGCGCGTACATACACCAATATGGGTTACATTTTCCGGCATCGAAAAGATACGAAACGTGCGCTTGAAGTCTATGGTAACGTCGAAGAGTTACTCGAATCTGAAGGCGACCCTGAACTTGTTGAATCTCGAATCAAGTTGGCATCCGCATTGCTTGAAATGGGGGAAATTGACCGTGCGCGTGAACATGCACTCACCTCTTATGAGGATACGGAAGCAGCTGAACATAAGGGGCTCCATGCGAGAGCACGTGCAGTCCTAGGGCGCTTGTATGCCAGAACCGGGGATCCAGATTTAGCCCTCCACCACTATTCTGAAGCGTTGACACAAATGTCTGAAGAAACCGATCAACGCAGTGCCGTTGAAATCACAATCTTACTTGGCGAAACATTGTCTGATGCTGGGCGTACTGAAGAGGCCGTTGAACATTATCTCGATGGTCTAGCCATGGCCGAGGCCAATGATTTCCGCCCACTGATTGGTGAATTGTTGGCTCGCTTGGGTGAAGCAGCACCAGAGAAAGCCGAACGCATGAACTACCTACAACGTGCGCTTACCGTTTTCAGAGAATTGGGTGCAGGCGCTCGGATGCGAGAAGTACAGGGTCAGATGCATCGAGCAATCATGGGCGGGAATTAGAACCCGGGTTGCTCAACCTGAAGGGTGACATTACCATCCTCTAGGACAACCCAGACCGTCTCGATTCCAACCAAGTTGACCACTCCTGAATGCACAGTGGCAGCAGCACCTGAAATCGGTTGACTTGATCGATATACCTCGGCACTGTCTGATATGTGTACGGCATCATCGGTCAGCCACATCTCAATATTCAGCCCAGCAGCCGTCGATAGGTGCAAGTCTACGGGTTCAGCATAGCGGGCATTTGGATCGAGACGTGCTGCTTCATCTGCACGCTCTACTGCGGCACCAACGGATAGCAAATTTTCCTCCAATGCATGCTCAGTCCAACGTTCTTGAGTTGAGACTTCCAGTCCCCAAACCCATATAGAAAATGTAGTCAAAAACATCAGCCCCAAGAGGAAGGTGAAGACGTATCCGATTTCAGTGGCGGCTGCATTCTCATCGTTGACTAATTTCCGCGACATTATGCTACACCCCCCGTGCTTGTATGACAGGAAAGGCTAGCGACCTGCAGATTAAACAAAACGGGTTGTCCTCCTGCATGATACACTACTTCTGGCATAGTAGGCGAAGTTTGTACCCAGCCAACATAATCATCGAGCATGTCCAATTGTCCAGGGAATGCCAACCAGTCTGACGAAAACTCAACCTCGGCCGAACTCTCTGCGGCGATTGCAACTGCATAGGGTCCATCCCATCCTCGCCGAACTTCATGGGTGTAAATGGTCGACACTTGATCGCGAACATCCAATCTAAGGGTCAACTCCAATTCGGAGTTTCCGGCCACGGAGTCTGGGGTGGGCATGGTGACGGGTACAGTCGCAGCCAAGCGGGGCCCGGGTCCTTCGCGGGAAGGTGGGGGGAGTAAGACATCAGCTCGATATTCTGGATGGTTGGTTCCAACGAATCCTCCATGCGTCAGAATTTGCAAATCAGTTACACTTGAGTCAAACGTGTATGTCAATCGTGGTAAATGCATAGCCCATGCAGAACCAATCGCGGCATGTGGTTCATCACCCACATTGCCTCGGAGGGTCAAGGCGACACCAAAGAAGTGCGAACCATCTTTCCAAGCATTTCGGATTTTCCCATCTTTCAAATTGCCCACAGCATCCCACGGCAACTCGACATCAATCCATCCAGAGGCGCGTAAATCGATATTCACACATCGCTCAGCACCATCTTCGACAATCTCTGTAGAACCATGTTCTCCCGTTGCGATATAGGTCCGAAGGGCATTTGATGTCGATTCTATTGACAAATGTCCAATGTGTGTAGTGTCGATGGGCATGACGATTGCCGAATCACCATGGGTCAGAATTCCACTGTCAGATTGAGTTGACCAAGATGCAGATGGGCCGGCAGACTGTAGGGCGATGGCAGTCTCACCCAACTCTGGGATTTCAGCATCTCCTCCACTCGTAGGGACCTCGAATTTCCAATCATTCCCAGACATTCGACCCGTATCCGAGGCTGGAACCAAGGCCAGACTTCCGGGCCTCCAGCCCGTTGAATGAGTCAGTGTTTGCCCGACGGTTTGTGTATCAAGTACCCACTCGACCTGAATCGGATCCGAACCTTCAATCCACGAATATGCATCAGAATCCCAGAGGATTCGAATGCTCGATTGCCCAGAAATTGAATGGAACAAATTGTTCACCTTTGCAGTGGTTGCATCATCATTCGGATTGTGGATAATCAGCGAGCCATCCATTGCAGGAGGTCGGAAATGAATCCCCGTTGCGGAACCACCTCGGTCTAACCATGGTATGGCCCCAGGTCCAGCACCATCGAGTACAACAGCATCTCCCCAATGAATGATCGTGCGTGCATTGGTTGAGGTACGCAAGGCAAGTTGCTCCAATTGGTTGGTTTCGATTTCACCCTGCCAAATGTGGACAAAATCTTGTTCACCAGATGGCACTTGAGATACTGCGACCGAGGATGAGCTTCCAGTACCACTCTGTGAACTTGTTTCCCATTCCATCGTGAATGGTGCATCGGCTTCGATGTGGATTGCATGAGAGTTTGCAATCAATGGGATGGTCCAACTTCTTCCCGATTCAGAGCCGGGATTGGGTTGATCAGGAGTCGCTAAGAATGCTCCACCATCTCCACGCCACATTACAACACGTAGAGGCATTTGACTGTGAATCCACGATTCCCCTTGTGAGCTGTCAATCGTTGCTGCCAATACATCATCAGTAGCCATCGTGTAATCCACCTCAGAACCGTTTGTCTCGTGAGACAGTTGGTTTGAACCCAGAAGCGTCGTGAGGGCGTTGATCGGAGTTGCCGTAACGGTGCCGTTCAACAATGGGACACGATAGTGGTGTAGTGATTCAGCTGAAGCATGTAAATCGGTGGCACAGATGCTTTCGATATACGATTCTGCATGTCGCAATCTCATTTGGTTGTCAAGATCTAGCACACCTTCGAGCCTAAATGCACTATTGGGTTGATGTGTTGCTGAATACCATGTTCCTCCCTCAAGCATATTCCATGCGAGTGAACCCGTATGGGGTCGGATATTCATCGTGGCAGCATCACCTGGGGTGCCAGATTCGCTCAGACGACTGGTTTCTGCCGCTAAATCCTCCATTTGTCCAACCATATTTTCTCGCTCGACAGCACCGTGAAGCTCATCGATAACCGGGATGACAGTGACCATCATCCCAGAGATAATCGTGATTACACCGGCAAAGAGTAGTACCGTAGCGATGGCGGCTGAGACGGCTTCATCGTCATGATTTCGACGAATCATTGCACCACCACCTGCTGTAAAATGACATCCAAGTGGAAGTCTTGAGAGGCTGGATACAATGTCATTCCTTCCGCACCAGAGACCCTACCATTCGGTCCGAATCCTACGTACTCTGACGATTCGCCGGTGGCCCGATGTATATCGTATGCATCTGTCCAATGTCGAAGATACCGAGATTCAGGGTTATCTGCTCCGGTGAATTCCGGCATCATCTTGAGATTTCGTGCTTCATGGTCAAAGAACAACAATGCGCCCCGACTTTCAACATCGAGTGATTGATCTACACTGCGCTCAATACCCGAGATTTCGACATCGATTAGCACAACACTGACTCGCAATCCACCATCAAGCGTCCTCTCGTAATCGAGCCTTGGATAACTTTGGACTTCAATCGGTTGGTTTGGCAACTGTTCAATTCGGGCTCCATTGACAAGATTGACTTGGAATGTACCCTCTGTAAGGGGAGTTCGCAACTGGACACCATCTAGTGGGATTTGGACCCAACGATGAATCAACTCATCAGATGAATCCCTGACATCAACAATCATCCAGTCTTGCATGCTCAAGGTCGTCGAATTTTCACCTTCACCATCCTGTAAGGTCCAGGTCTCGGAACCGTCCTTCGTCTGAACCTCAACAATGGACGCAGTTCCGTTTAGAGAGGTCACATTGAACCGACCATTTTCCAAACTCACCTTGGTTCGTTCGTGGCCGAAAAGGTCGGCACTAATCTGCCAAATTTCGGCGTTCCGCAGTGGTTTTATTGTATCCGAGACATGTTGACTATTGACCACAATTCCAGTCCCTGGTGGGGATTCAGCTGCGACCAATAATCTGTCGTTGAATTGCGTGGCAGCCACACTCCCTGCAGCCCAATCTCGGTTGTCAGTCAAGTCTTCCATGAATGGCTGCATGACGACGACGACACCTGCCATTGTCGAGATGACCATCGCCAGTAGCATGGTCACTCCCATGATTTCCGAAACGGCCCGCTCATCCGCCGGTCGGTAGGTGGCAGAGGATGGGCGCATGGTCTCGGATGTGGCCGTATGTTCTTAGCCATTGGGTTTTCACCTCATACTGAGGTGAAGATTTCATAGCGTAATCATCTCGGCTTCACCCTGTCCAACCCAGTGGCTGAATTCAGGTCCATCTTGGGTCGAAACTCGAAGGTCACCAGACCAATCCTCAATCCTGAACAGGGCCTCGCTTTCAGCCAGGTGTGGAGCGTTATTCTTTGATGAAAGGTGGCAGAGAACAACACTGTGAGTTTCAGGACCGAGAATTTCTGCCAATAACTCGGAAGTTTGCTGATTGGAAAGGTGCCCACCTCTGCCGGAAATTCGCGTTTTCAAGCTTGGTGGATAAGGGCCCAATGCCAATCGCTTTGCATCATAATTCGATTCGATTGAAATGTGGGCGCATCCCTTCAAATGCTGAATCAACTCATCGGTCGGCTCCCCCAAATCTGTAACGACCGCAGCACGCTGGTTGGTGCCTGAATTGATGATGAATCCAACATTCTCTGCCCCATCGTGTGGGACGGGTACAGGTAGGACCGACAAACCGGGTGCTACTTGGACGCGTTCAAGTGATTCAAAAATCCGACATTGATTGACAGGATCAAGTCCAAGATGGGCGCATGTTGTGAAGTTCGCGAACAGTTCGGCCCCATGTCGTTTGTGGAAAATTTCTGCACCTTGACCGTGATCGGTGTGATGGTGACTCAAAACGATGGCATCAACAGTCTTCGGGTCGACGCCAATTCGACCCAATCTTCGCTCCATTTGACGTCCACTAAATCCACAATCAATGAGCACCTTCGCCTCGTCAGTTTGCAGCAACGTAGCATTGCCGCGGCTGCCCGAACCGAGGTGTGTAATCTCCATTGTCATCCCGAACTTTCGGAGGGCAGACTATACACCCTTTGAATGAAGCGCTCATGGCAGTGAAAAGGAGCCCTTTTGTGGACGTTTTTCACAACACGAATTTGATACTTTAATTTCACTAATAGTATCAATATTGCTTTTTTCATGCTTATTTTCGGTGAAGTTGCGTCCGAACGACGCTCCATCAGCATCATAAGCGTAAGAGCAGGGATGCCTCTGTGGGTGTAACCCACAGGTGAGACCATGCGTCGTAAACAAACAGCGCTTCTGATAACCCTCATTTTGCTTGGCTCGATGGTTTTCGTCAGTCAAGTCAGACCAAACAGTCCCGTCCAATCCATCCACCCCGGGGATACCACGGGGGAGGGGCCACCCATTACGGATCGTGACAAGGACGGCATGCCAGATTTGCATGAAGAGGCTTTCAGTGATCCCATTGTTTTGGATTTGGGCGACCGTTCACGAACCGTTCCAGGTTTGGATGCTGACAATGGAACTGACAACCAGAGCGATCACGATTACGATGGATTGACTGCGTTGATGGAATACTGTTGGCCATACGATTTGGACTCATGTTTTACCAACAATCGAACCGGACTGCCAGGGAAGCCCGCCGAGGCATCGGAAACCGGGATGCGCTGGTATCTCGACCCCCGTGCAGGAGATACAGACGGAGACGGTTTGCCGGATGGTTACGAAGTGGCGATGTGCATGTCACAAACCGGTTACATCAATGCCTCCAACGTTTGGAATTGCATGGCCTTCGACCCCCTCAACAGTAGCGATGGACAAATCGATAGCGACCGTTGTCGTGATTTGACGCTCGGTTGCGGAGATGGATTTGACGTGGACAGGGACGGTACGATCGAGCCACACGAGTTCTACACCAATGCTGAGGAGTATCTATACGGGGCACCTGAGAACTGGATGACGGAATTTGACGGCTTGCGATGTTCGGGAGAAATCGCGCACCTTGTTGACCCTTGTAGAACAGAGGAGACAAGGCCCACCGGTGATGACGGCTGGTTGGGGACGGACCCACTCGACAATGACACCGATTACTATCGCTGGGTCGGCAACCCTGGGCAGGCATTGAGTCAAACTCAGAAGGGAGATGGAATCATTGATGGATGGGAGATTTACTTCCAACTCGACCCATTGAACAGTAGTGATGCGCTGATTGACAGTGATACGGATGGTTGGGATATCAATCGTGATGGAGCGATTTCCCCGGATACATCAGGGGCAACACTGGACTTGGGAGAGGTGTTCAGCAACCTTGAGGAATACACCGTTTACTTGGATGATGATAATTGGGTTACGGCAGGTGTCAAGCGTGTTGCGATTGGGTCAGCTGGGCAGACTGTGACTGCGTATGATCAAGGTACAACCCCGAGTATATTGCATCACAATGCGCATTCGATTTTTTCTGATGATGTCCATGGCTTGGTGTACATCGGTACGATGCGTGGCATCACCGTGATGAGCCCTTCAACCAATGGTTCCAACCACTTTGCCCTTCCCTCTGGTGAACACCTCCTAGACTTGCATCTTTGGCCCGCTGGGAGTTCGGATGGTATCCTTCTGTTGACGACCACCATGGGTTTGATGACTCTCTCTCTCGATGAAGATGGGCAAATTTCTTCGGTGATTGATACACACGATTCTCCCGAATTGCAGTTGATTACACCGCTACAAACAGGAAGTGGCGCTCAAATCGATTTGATTGGTTTTGGTGATGATCAATTGGTTTGGAGATTCTCCCTTGATTCTGAAGGTCTAATCAGTGGGTTGACCGAGGTCATCCCTCTAACTGCAGCTCTTCAGCTTGAAGAGAACACAACGGTCGAAGTTGCGACCCATGTTGTTCTACCCAGTGAAGGGGGTCGTTTGTTCGTCGGTACTGACCGTGGCCTGTTGATGGCCAATAGCACCGACTTTGTGGGTGGTTTCGATTCTACCTGGATTTTCAATATCACCAATGCCGAAGAATTCGTGATTCCAGCGGATGCCATCGATTCGGCTTTGGCAGCAAGAGTACAAGCCCTAGTGGTCGATGGTCCGCGCGATGGAGATGGTGAGATTACCAGTCCGCAAACCCTCTGGGTCGGCACTAGAGGTGGTGTCCATCAATTCGATTTGGTCGTCGGTCCTTCGAATCCTCTCGGAGCGTTCTCTTATGATCGAATGACCAATGAAGATGAATTCACTGCAAACAATATCCAGTCTATCTTACCCCTAGGTGACGAGGTGATTGTTGGATCACAATGGGGGACTTGGGCCCTTGATGCGGACCATGTTCGTTCTTCTGGAGTCGAACCCGATCATACTCGAATCCCTGGACGTGTTGTCGATATGACCGTGCTTGAAGTCGACGGTGAGCCCTACATCTTCGCTGCCCTTGATCCCGGCGTTTATGCAAACATGGTTCTGATCGATCCACTCTCCAATGATTCTGATTCAGACGGCATGCCAGATGGTTGGGAGTTCGTACATGGTCTCGACCCAACCAATCCGTATGATCGCGATGATGATTCGGATGCTGACGGTGTCAACTTCAATCCTGACGACGACGATTATTTCGATCGTAGTTGGTCGAATCTTGATGAGTTCAGGTTTGTTTCCAATACCGAACAAGGCTGGAATACCACCAATCCACAATTGGCTGACACCGACGGTGATGGGCTGTTTGACGGTGAAGAGTACTGGGGATTCTTCCTTGAGCGTACCAATTTCACCTGCCATTACTTGAACGGTGCTTATGTCTGTGATGATGCCACTGGGGAAGCAGCACGAAATACGTACATCACCGGTTGGTCCGATTCGGGTTCCGGTGGAGCCACAGATCGCAGCATTGACCCCACGAACATCGATACTGATCAAGACGGTATGCCTGACGGCTGGGAAATTCAGTATCGTCGATGGATCGGGCAAACATTCACAGGTGGAAATGATTGGTCCCTGGACCCTACAGATCCCTCTGATGCTGATGAAGATGCAGACAATGATGGTTTGTCGAATCTTTGCGAATATCAGTGGCAACAAATTCGATTGCTGGTCCTCGAACAGGGCCTCAGCACACACAATGAAACCGCAGAGGGAGCGTCGACTTGGGTCGATACCGACCCCAACCTAGCAGACTCCGACGGAGATGGGTTGCCGGATGGTTGGGAAGCCCGATACACTTGCTCTTGGTCTTCAGCGCAAGAGGGGTTGAATCCACTGAATGGCTCTGATGCGGGCAACAACCCCGACGGAGATGGGTACGATGTCAATCATGATGGCATTCTTCAACCCGATGAGATGTACACCAATTGGATGGAGTACTACATTTCGTCACTAATCATGTTGGGAGATGTTGATCAAAATGGCAACTCGTTATCATTCTCAACATCTCTATTCAATGAATCTTGGAACGGCTCTGCAACCGAACCATTTGGGTTCTTTGCCACCGACGAAGTGATTCAAGATCAACCCGTAGCCCCCGCAGCCGATCAAGGCAGCAGTGACCCTCTCAATCGAGATACTGATGATGACGGAATGCCCGACGGGTGGGAAGTTTATTTCGCACGCTGGAATGTGTTCGGAGAATCTTGGACTCTGAACCCGGTCAATGAACTGGATTCACTGGGTGACCCCGATGGTGACGGCATGACCAATTGGGAAGAATACAATTCAATCGATGCCAACCTTACCGAAACAAATCCAGAGCAAAGCAGTCCACAATTCTACGTGTTTGGTGTCGGCAACATCGCATCAATTCAGATATGGAGTGAGGCGGGTTCTACGGTTTCCTTCGGTGCATTCCTGACACCGGAACAAGTTGCATTGACAGGCTACACGTGCGACCCAAACAACCCCGATACAGACGGTGATGGGATGTATGATGGAATTGAATTGTTGTTCACACAATGGAACCAATCCGATGAAGTTTGGACACTGAATCCATTGGTCCCCGGGGATGGTCACTACGATTCTGATCAAGATGCTCTCACCGATTTGCAAGAACTAAACTTGACCGTGCAAAACCCTGCCAATGGTGGTTTATCACCTCCTGATGCACCGCGAATGTGGGAAGAAGCCATCGCACAAAATGAGAATGCATTTTTGCAGCGTATCAACTCGATGCTGTTTGCTAAGGGCAACCGTGCAATGATTGCAGCACAGCAGTATTTGGACTGGCGAAGCAACCCCAACATTCCACCTCAACCACTTTTGTCAACCATCATCGGAATCACTGATCCGACCAACAATGATACCGATAGTGATCAGATGATTGATGGTTATGAGTATTGGTTTACTGAATGGGATTTGGATGGGAACCAATGGGAAATGAACCCTCTCTCCGCTGCTGATGTAGACTTTGATTCTGACAATGATTCATGGGACTGCAATGGAGATGGTGAAATTGATGAAAACGAATCTTTCGACAACCTTGCGGAATACCAGTCACGCGTCTACGGGAAATTCACCGAACGATTCACGGTCCCATCTGAAATGGGATTGTTTAGTTATGGTCAAGACATGATGGTCGCGCATCAAGAGGAATTGGGTTTGAGCCAAAATGATGCACGCAGCGTCCTGTATGACTTGTTTGTCGCGAAAGATGTCATGAGTAGCGAACGAATGACCCGAATTAACGAAGCTTATGCCGACAACTGGAATTTGAGTTTGGTTGGAATTTCGGACCCAACGCATCCAGATTCAGACGGTGATTCGATGCCAGATGGATGGGAGTTCTGTTACTCGATTTTTACTGAAACATTACCAGTCAATAGTTGGCGTTGGAGTCTGAATCCAGTGAATCCCTTGGATGTTGATTACGACCCAGATGCAGATGGTTGGTTTGATCGAACATCAGGCGACATGCCTTCAATCCAGGGTGTCTGGGAATCTAGGTCATTCGCCCCCTATGATTCATCCCAACAAATCTCACCGGGTAACAGTCCTCTGTTCTTTACCAATATCCAAGAATGGAACTTGGGCACACTCCCCATTTCCAATGATACCGATGGTGATGCCGTACAACAAATCAGAACGGAATCCGGTGGTGTGACAACTGCTTACGATTATTCATGGGCACTGAGTGATGGTCGTGAAGTGTACAAATATGGTACCAATCCCATCGATGATGATACGGATGGAGACATGCTCCCTGATTGGTGGGAACATGACAGGGGTTGGAATGAGTCGAATGACAATTGGTCTTCGTTCCTACACATCAAGGTCGTTTGGGAGGAATTTGGTGCAACCAACAAACCACTGAATGTTTCTGGAATGGACCTTGGTCGTCCGAACATGGAATGGACATGGGCCACTTTCGATCCTCGAGATGCCTCGGATTCGACCGAAGATCCGGACAATGATGGTGGTTGGGATTGTTCAGGACCAACCTGTATTTACATCCCGTACAATAATTTCCAAGAATTCTACGGCAACACGACTCTGGCAAGTGCCACACAGGTTCGCAGTTCCCCACTACTCTACAATGGTGAGCAGATTATCGAGTGGTGGCAGTTGCGTGGTTATCTATTGCAAACGGATACTCCCAACGACATCTATGCCAATTATTTCAGGATGTATCGCATCAACGAATCTGACGATCTCTATGCCCATGTTGTTTTCGACAATGATGTCGATTACATGGATCTTGATCCGACCGATGACGTTGACATTTGTCGTGGCGATTGGACCGATGATTGGGAACGTCGATGGGGCTCCTTTGATCGGTTCCCCAACATAGGCCAAGGTGAATACGTGTGGGGTTGGTGGATTTTGGATATCGATGGTGATAACATCGCTGACGGTACCGACCCGACCAACTATGATACGGATGGCGATTGGATTAACGATTGGTTCGAAATCGATGACGACATGGTCAATGGTATACGTGGCGACGGTGGCTCACCCATCCGATATGATGACCGTACCACGAGTTGATCACTCTGATTTTCCGGGTCTGGCCCCTTAGGGGCCTGACCCGTAGGGAATGGATTGATAGCCCATACCCTCTGTGACAGCCCAAGGTGCCAGTCCATGTCGCGTGAATCTAC